>JAKFYO010000314.1 GCA_021730825.1 Hyphomicrobiales bacterium | reverse complement strand
AGACAGTGGCTGATCTGGAAAGCCGCGCGGGCCTTCAAGCCTGTAATGTAAGGAAAGCTCTCAATGCCGCTTTCGATGTCTCAAGCGTCCGTGCCGTTATTTATCCGCGCGCTGCGCAATCTTTCCGAAATCCTGAAGAAGGGCGAGGCGCATCCCGACGCGGCCTCCTTCGTCGAGGCGCGGCTCGCGCCGGACATGCTGACGCTCGTGGGGCAAATCCAGCGCGCGAGCGACGCCGCGAAAGGCTGTGCCGCGAGGTTATCCGCGACACCTGCGCCGAGCTTTCCCGATGTCGAGAAGACAATTCCGGAATTGCAGGAACGCATCCAGAAAACCATCGACTATCTGAAGAGCGTGCCGGCGTCCGCGATCGACGGCAGCGAGGAGCGCGAAATCAACTTCAAGGCCGGGCCGAACGAATACAAGTTCACCGGCGTGCAGTATCTGCAGGGCTTCGCAATTCCGAATTTCTTCTTCCACGTGACCACCGCCTACGCGATTTTGCGCCACAAGGGCGTTGCGCTCGGGAAGATGGATTTCCTCGGCAGGAACTGAGCGGCGCCGCGTTATAGCGCGGCGCCCGTTCTCTTCGGTTTGTTGGTGCTCAGTAACGCCAGCGCTGTAGCGTTTGCGGATTTCCAAATTCGCAATCGCCATGCAAAAGCGGCGTCTGATTGCCCAGACCCGCATAGGCGGCGGGACCGATGCACTTTCCGGTCGCGGCGTTCACGATGAAGCCGTCGGGGCGCACGACCCAGATTTGCGCCGGGTTGCCCGGATTGCACAACGCAACCGTCATCAGAGCGCCGGACTGCGCGCCTGAAATGTCCAGGCACATTCCTGAAAGCGAGTTGCGGATGTTGCCTTGCACGCCGAAGACCCAGAACTGATCCGAGGGCTTGCCGCTGAAGTCCACGCGATTTGATTCACAGTCGTAAAGCTGGAGCGGCGTGCCGGGCGTGTAGTTCGATATGCCGGGCACATCGAGACATTTTCCGGAGAGCTGATTGACGATGAGGCGGCCTGCCACCTGCGCCTCGGCGCCGGCGGAAAATAAAGTGCAGATCGCCGCGAGCGCGGCGGCATAAAACAGATTGCGCATGGTTGGCACTCCCCCGAGTGTGTACCGTACTTCTACGACGTTACTTTACGCCGAAAGATAATGCTGTGAACTGGGGGCCGGACAATTTTTTTTCGCGTCACAACAAGGTTGGCGCCGCCGTTTCCGGCAGCGCCTATTCCTTGTTTAGCGTGAAAGTTACGAGCGCCAGCGCTGGTTGGTCTGCGCGAGGCCGATTTCGCATTCGGTAAGCTGCAACGGCGTGGTGTTGGTCGTTGCACCGAAGGTGTTGATGCACTTACCGGTCACCTCGTTCTGGATGAAGCCGTCCTGACGGACGATCCAGTTCTGCGCGACGTTGGTCGGGTCGCAGGCCTTGATCTGGATCAGGCTGCCGTTGTCGGTACCCGAAATATCGATGCAGAGACCCGAGAGCGTGTTGCGGATCTGACCCTGCGGGCCGAAAGCCCAGAACTGATCCGAGGTCTTGCCGCTATAGTCGAGGCCGTTGGTTTCGCAGTCGAAGAGCTGCAAGGGCGTGCCCGGCGTGAAGTTCGAGATGCCCGGCACGTCGAGGCACTTGCCGGAAAGCTGGTTGACGATGAGTTTGCCGGCCGGCTGCGCCTGCACGGTGCCTGCAACGAGCATGGCGGAAAGGGCTGCGGTCGCTGCAATGATGATCATACGGTTGAACATGTTTCTCTCCATGAGATGGGTTCGTTTCAATTCCTTGACTTGCAGCGAACCTAGGAGCGGAGCGGCGAGGCCGATGTGATGAGCATCACGCGGCCGATCACAGGCGCGTGTGAGGCTGAATTTCCTTTGTTTTGCAGATGCTTATGGCGCAGAAAAGATAAGGCCGCCTGTTGGGGCGGCCTTTTTATTGGGTTTTTGCGCGGCTCTAGCGCGGGCGGCAGACTTCGCGGCCGCGGTCGTTGATGTAGCAAACGCTTCTGCGCGGGCGCTCGATATTGTTGCCGACGACAGCGCCGCCGACGCCGCCGACTACCAAACCGAAAGGCCCGGCAACCATCGCGCCGGTCAGACCGCCGACGACTGCGCCGGTCAGTGTCGGGCTTTGCGCCTGTGCGGATGTTGTTGCGGAAAGTGCTGCGAGCGAGATCGCGGCAGCAAACAGAATTTTTCTCATCACTCCCTCCATTCGTCCCAAAGACTTATCTTGAAGAGTCAGATGCGGGCGGGAACTTTCCGTTCGCGCCGGAGGAAAGAGGGTAGGCGAAAGGGGTTAATGAAATTCTTGACTTAGGTACGCAGATAGTATAGGAATAAATTCCGATAACAAAGCGGAGCCAATATTGATGAGCCTCTATTTTTCCGTGGCGTCCGATTTGCAACGGCTTCGTGATGCGGTGATTACGCACGCATTTCTCACGAAATACAATCCGGATCAGCCTCGTGTGCCTGCGGGCAATTCAGATGGTGGTCAGTGGACGGCGGACGGAAACGTTTCCGCTAGCGCCGATGATTTTAGTTTGTCGTACCAACTCGCAGCGAGTAGAGGCCGATCTGCTAAAAGTTTGTTTGGCGCAGTATGCTGTTGATGGGCTCCTATGTAATTCAGTTAGCCCCGCGGAATTGCGGGCACGTTGTTGGGCGCAGGCCAATCAACGACTTGCTAACTGTCTTTCTGGTCGTCAAATCCCACCGATGAATTATTGAGGGTGAAGCGATGCTTATAGCGGAGCGGAATCTAAAGTTACGATATCCCGCTGAGGATATAGACATTCCAATTAGTATTTATGCGCCGAGAGAAACTGGCGTTTCATCGACCTGTAGGTTCACAATAGGCTGGCCAGATGGTGAGATCGAAATGGCAGCAGGCGGTGTTGACGATGTGCAAGCAATTGCGATCGCTTTGCAAATGATCGGCGCATTTCTATATGCGAGCGATCATCACGCGTCGGGAAAATTGGTATGGCTCGAAGCCGGGAAGGGTTACGGATTTCCGGTGCCAAATAACTTGCGAGATATGCTGATTGGAGACGATAAGAAGTTTTTCTGAGTGTTATTGTCGCGAAAACGGCCACCCGATTACTCTCGCCGCGTAAAGACACAGCCACGCAATGATCGGCTGCAGCGCTAGACGCGGCGCGTGATACCACCATGTATCCGGGATTGGCGGCAGCACAATGCCTTCAAGAGCGTGTTTGAAATTCGCGGGCCAGACCGCGATCACATAAAGCGCGAGTAGGACGCCGCCGGCCTTCCGCGTTTGCGGAATGACAAGCATCGCAACGCCGATCAGTTCGATGATGCCGGTAGCCCACACGACTTCGCGCGGGTAAGGCACCCATAACGGCGTGATCGAAAGGAGCGCATCGGTCGCGCGGAAATGCAGGATGGCGCCTCCTGCGAAGAATGCAGCGAGAAGTATTCGCAGGACGGCGCGGCGGGTCAAAGTGCCCGATTGCTTTTCTTCACGGCGTCTTCCGCAACATAGACTTGCTCACCCATGTCGCGGAATTTTTGCGACATCGCGTCCATGCCTTCTTGTCTCTCATTCAACGTCGCCGCGTAATCCCGCACATCCTGCGTGATCTTCATCGAGCAGAATTTCGGGCCGCACATCGAGCAGAAATGCGCGACCTTGTGCGCGTCTTTCGGCAGCGTCTCGTCGTGGAATTCACGCGCGGTGTCGGGGTCGAGGCCGAGATTGAATTGATCTTCCCAGCGGAAGTCGAAGCGCGCGCGGGATAGCGCATCGTCGCGAAGCTGCGCTGCCGGATGGCCTTTCGCGAGATCGGCGGCGTGTGCCGCGATCTTGTAGGTGATGACGCCGGTCTTCACGTCGTCGCGGTTCGGAAGACCGAGATGTTCTTTCGGCGTGACGTAGCAAAGCATCGCGCAACCGAACCAGCCGATCATCGCGGCACCGATGCCCGATGTGATGTGGTCGTAGCCCGGTGCGATGTCGGTCGTGAGCGGCCCGAGCGTGTAGAACGGCGCTTCGCCGCATTCTTTCAGCTGCTTCTCCATGTTGATCTTGACCTTGTGCATAGGCACATGGCCGGGGCCTTCGATCATCACCTGGCAGCCTTTCTGCCACGCGATCTGCGTGAGTTCGCCGAGCGTTTCCAGCTCTGCGAATTGCGCGCGGTCGTTGGCGTCTGCGATCGAGCCGGGACGCAGGCCGTCGCCGAGTGAGAAGGACACGTCATACTTGCGCATGATGTCGCAAATCTCGTCGAAGCGTTCGTAGAGGAAGCTCTCTTTGTGCCGCGACAGGCACCACTTCGCCATGATCGAGCCGCCGCGCGAGACGATGCCGGTGACGCGGTTCGCAGTCAGCGGCACATAAGCGAGACGCACGCCCGCGTGGATCGTGAAGTAATCGACGCCCTGTTCGCACTGCTCGATCAGCGTGTCCTTATAGACTTCCCAATCGAGCTTGACCGGATCGCCGTTCACTTTCTCGAGCGCCTGATAGATCGGCACGGTGCCGATCGGCACCGGCGAATTGCGCAGGATCCATTCCCGCGTGTTGTGAATGTTCCGCCCCGTGGAGAGGTCCATCACCGTGTCCGCACCCCAGCGGATCGCCCAGACCATCTTGTCGACTTCTTCCTCGACGGAAGAGGTGACTGCGCTGTTGCCGATGTTGGCGTTGATTTTGACCAGGAAATTCCGGCCGATAATCATCGGCTCAAGCTCGGCGTGGTTGATATTCGCGGGAATGATCGCGCGGCCGCGCGCGATCTCGTCGCGCACGAACTCCGGCGTGATGAATGTGGGCAGGCTGCCGCCAAATTGTTCGCCGTCGGCGAGCGCGCTTTCTGCGCGTTCCAGCATCTTCTTGCGGCCGAGATTTTCGCGTTCCGCGACGTAGATCATTTCTTTCGTGATGATCCCGCGTTTTGCGAACTCATACTGCGTGACCGCGGCATCACCGACGCCACGCATCGGCTTTGGCGTATTCGGAAATGCGCGTGCGAGATATTTTCCGGTGGCGTTGCCGTTATCGACGGGTTTGAGCGGTCGGCCTTCGTATTCCTCGACGCCGCCGCGCTCTTTCACCCATTGCACGCGGCTTCGGGTAAGACCTTTCTCGACGTCGATCTTCACGTTCGGGTCGGTATAGGGACCCGAAGTGTCATAGACCGGCAGCGGCGGCTCTTTCGCAGCGTCCGAAAGCGCGATCTCGCGGACCGGCACGCGCAGATCTTTTGCGGTCTCCGGCACCGAATAGATCTTGCGCGAGGAGGGGAGTGCGCCGGTGGTCACTTCCGGCGTCTTCAGTTCACGATCATGGACGTTCATTTTTTCCCTCTGCGTTTCGCGCGCGAAGTTTTTGGCGTTTTTTCGAGGTAGCCGGCGTAAGTGAGCCACGCACCGAGTGCGAGCACGACTACACCGCCGATTGTCTGTGCTGCTGGCGAAGCCAGCATCGTTCCACCGACCGACTGCACGGCCTGCGGCAGGATCAGCCGCACCGCGCCGCCGATCACGGCAAGCCAGCCGAAGATCGTGATGATCACGCGCCAGTCGCTAACCCAGAGATTATGGAAGTTCACGATCGCAATACCCGCGAGCAGCGTGAGAAAGCCGGAGAGATAAATGAGCGACAGGCTGCGCAGGAATTCCTGCGACATCGCATAGTAGACAGCGGAATTGAGAAACAAGCCGGCGCCGATAGCCAGAAATAGCGGACCGATCAGACGGGCGAGGAGTCTGGATGTATTCATGTGCGTTGTCCCTGTCCCTTCGCCGGAATTACCCGGATCAGGTTCGAAGGGTCACCGCACCATTGCGGAATCTCAGCCCGGATAACCGGGCACCCCTCGGAACGGGGACAATGTTCTCTCTTATTTGAGGCGCGTCAATGGCGGAGCGCTGCGCGGACGGCGGCTTCGATT
>JAKFYO010000166.1 GCA_021730825.1 Hyphomicrobiales bacterium | reverse complement strand
GAAGCGCTCGCCGACGAAAGGCTGCGCCATCATCCCGTAAACCGGCGACTCGTCTTTGCAGAGACCTATCAGCGTGCCCCAGACCGGCAGGCCGGCGATGAAGGACTTTGTGCCGTCGATGGGATCAAGCACCCAGGTGTAAGGTGCATCACTTGTTACGTCGTCGAATTCTTCGCCGACGATGCCGTGTGCGGGGAAGTGTTTGCGGATCAGCGCGCGCATCGCCGTTTCTGCCGCGCGGTCGGCAGCAGTAACCGGGTCGAACGCGCCTTTGAGTTTCTTGTTCTCGACCGTAAGCGTGGTGCGGAAAAACGGCAGGATCGCTTCGCCCGCGACGGTTGCGAGTTCATCGACGAATGCTGCGAAATCGACCGCGCCCATATCCGTGTGCCGCTTAGCGCGGCGCGAAGGCTTTGCGGTTGCAGGCGGGCGTGAGGTCGGTGAGCTGCTTGATCTCGGCCGTCTGTTTCCCTGCCGCGAAATCCTTCATCAGCACGTCGAACTGCGCTTCGTTGAAGAGCTTCTGGCCGCCTTCCACCACGCAGAGACAATAATCGTCGCATTGCGGGCGCTGCGCTTCGGGCACGCGCGGGTTCTTGCGGCACGCGCCGAGACAGTCGTTCAGGAAATCGGTGCGCTGCTTGGAACTCCACTGTGCCGAGGCGGGTGTTGCGATGGCAAACGCGCAAGCCATGGCGAAAGCAACCCCGATCCACCGCTTCGAATTCATGCCCGTCTCCCTTTGCAGAACGAGCCGCAATCTAGCGGTCGCCATGTGATTCCGGCAACGCCTCACTGCGCTTTGGCCGGTTGAAGTCGAGGCTTTGGCGTGGCACTCGCTTGGATACGCAAAAACAGGGCGAATGCCCGGTTAAGACCCAAGGGAGAGCAGCGTGAAGGGCGGGCAAAATGCCGCCGGTGGCCGTGATGCGCCGTCCGGCACGCAACTCAATCTGCGCGCCGGGTTCTGGCTCGTTGCCGTGCTTTCGACGGCGCAACTCGTCAGCCAGTTTCTCCGCAGCTCGATCAGCGTGATCGGGCCTAACCTCGTCACCGAGCTGAATTTAAGCGCGGCCGGGCTCGCGCTCTTATCGAGCTCGTTCTTTCTCGCATTCGCAGTGGCGCAGATCCCGGTCGGCATGCTGATCGACCGCTTCGGTCCGCGTGTGACGATGCTGTGGTCGACCGTACTCGCCGTCGCCGGCTGCGTTGTGTTTGCGTTGGGGTCCGACCTGAACACGCTCGTATTCGGCCGCGTGTTGATGGCGCTCGGCTGTTCGAGTTTCTACGTGGCACCACTCGCAATTTATTCGCGCTGGTTTCAGCCGCAGTATTTTTCAACGGTGACCGGAATTCAGCTCGGCCTTTCCGGCTTCGGGTTGTTGGCTGCGACTTCGCCGCTCGCCTTTGCCGCCTCCACGATCGGCTGGCGCCCGAGTTTCATTATTGTCGGCGTACTTGCGGCATTATCGGGACTGATCGTGTTGTGGTGGGTCAGCGACGATCCGCCCGGAGTTCCTGCACCCGAATACAAAAAAGAAAATCTTGCGGAGAGCCTTCGCGGTCTCGTCGTCGTGTCGCGCACGCCCTCGTTCTGGCCGATCTTCGCGATGTTCTGCACGAACTACGCGGTCGTCATCACGATCCTGGGTCTCTGGGGCGGACCTTATCTCGCGCACGTCTATGGCTACGATCTCGAGACGCGCGGCTTCTATCTTCTCGTGCTCGCGCTCTCGAGCATGACGGCTGCGTTCGCGTGGGGTGCCGCGGATCGCGTATTCGGCAGTTACAGAATGCCGGTGCTGATCGGTGCGGTTCTCACGCTCGCGATGCTGATCTGGATTTCGCTCGCCGGGAAAATGAGCCCCGGCATGCTGTTCGTCTGGTTCCTGCTCTATGGCCTGGTAACGGGCTATCCGCCGCTACTGGTCGGGCAGGCGCGTTCGATGTTTCCGCGGGAGCTCGTTGGCCGCGGCTTGACGCTGCTCAACCTAGCGACCATGGGCGGCGTGTTCTTCTTTCAGTTCTCGACGGGTGCGGTGATCGAATGGATCGCGCCGAACCAGACCGTGTATCCGCTTGTGGCGTATCAAGCGGCCTTCGGGCTTCAGGCCATTCTGCTGGCGGTGTCCATCGGATGCTACCTTCTGGCTAGAGACCCTAATCGCTCCGTCTAAGGCTATGATTCCGTTGCGGTTTGCGACCGGATAGGGGCCATCCGATCCCGGAAAAGTTATGTAAGTAGTGCTTGCTTATTTTGCGGTGCGGGAGCATATTGTTGCGGTGCGATACGCGATGGCGTCGCGTTTTCGCCGCCCTCCTTGGGCGTTTCCTCCCTAGACTTGGGCCGCTACAGGCAACTGTAGCGGCCTCTTTCTTTTCAGGGGTCCGTTACTCGGCGGCGTGCGGAAGCGGCTCGAGGCCCGCCGTGGTGAATGCGGCAACCGCTTCGACCATGCGGCCGAGATCGTGCTGCATCTTCTTGAAGCCGCTGGTCTTCGTGTAGCGCGTCTCATCCATATAGAGCGCGCGGTTCACTTCGATCTGCAACGCATGAAGGCCGGTGGCGGGGTCGCCGTAATGCTCGGTGATGAAGCCGCCGGCATAAGGCTTGTTCCGAAGCACGATATAGCCCTGCGCGCGTAATGTGCGTTCGATCATCTCCGTTATCGCGGGCGAGCAGCTTGTGCCGTAGCGATCGCCGAGCACGATGTCGGCGCGGGGGCGCTCGTCGCGGCCGCCCGCGGTCGACGGCATCGAATGGCAATCGAGCAGCAGCGCGAAACCGCAAGTCTTCTGCGCGCGTGCGACCAGCCGCCGGAGCGTGCGGTGATAGGGCTTATAGAATTGCTCGATCCGCATCAGCGCTTCGGCGATCGGTATGCGCCTCGGATAGATTTCGCGGGCGTCGCCCACGACGCGGGCGACAGTGCCAAGACCGCCAGCCACACGCAGCGAGCGCGTATTGGCAAAAGCAGGCATGCGGCCTTCGAACATGCGCGGGTCCAGCTCATAGGGCTCGCGGTTCACATCGAGATAGGCGCGGGGAAAATGCGCTCGCATCAAAGGCACGCCCGCGCGCGGCGCATCCGAGAACAGTTCGTCCACGAAGGTGTCTTCGGAGCGGCGGAGCGTCTCCAGCTCCAAGCGGCTCTGGCGCAGGAATGCCGCGGGATAGCTCCGCCCGCTATGGGGCGAGTTGCAGACGACCGGGCTTTCCGCGGCCAGCGGCTCCTCGACATCGAAGGCCGGGGCCAGTTCCTCGACAACCGTGGCGTTCATGACGAGAAAGTCCGGGGATTAAGGAAAACGTCAGCTTTTGGGTTCTGGCAGGGCCATAAGGCCTTGTGAAGACCGGGGCTTTCTTTATGCACCTTCACCGGCCATTTACCGGCGGCACCCCAAATAAGCGCCTTAATGGGGCCAAAAGCCGGGACGTTAAGGGGCACTATGCCGAAGATTCTCCTCGCCGAAGACGACAACGACATGCGCCGCTTCCTTGTGAAGGCGCTGGTCAATGCGGGCTACGAAGTCGCGCATTTCGATAATGGCCGCTCGGCCTATCAGCGGCTGCGCGAGGAGCCGTTCGAGCTTCTGCTCACCGACATCGTCATGCCGGAAATGGACGGGATCGAGCTCGCCCGCCGGGCCACCGAACTCGACCCCGACATCAAGGTCATGTTCATCACGGGTTTCGCGGCTGTCACGCTGGAAGCTCAGAACAAGAAGACGCCTGAGGACTCCAAGGTCCTCTCCAAGCCCTTCCACCTCAAGGATCTCGTGAACGAGGTCCAGAAGATGCTGGACGCGGCGTAAAAACCTCTTCTTGCCCCCCTCGGAAGCAGCCGATATAGGGTCCCCGCCTTTGATGCGCGCGTAGCTCAGCGGTAGAGCACTACCTTGACATGGTAGGGGTCACAGGTTCGATCCCTGTCGCGCGCACCATTCAGCCGATGCCGGGCCCGCCCGGTATCGGCAAACAGAAAACATCCGGGACGACCCGGATTGAATCCCAACCGGGCAGGGACGACCCTCCGAAACAGGAGAGTTGCTATGGCTTGGTTTTCACTTTTCATCGCCGGACTGTTCGAAATCGGCTGGGCGATCGGCCTGAAATACACCGACGGATTTTCGAAGCTGTGGCCGTCGGTCTGGACGGTGGCGGCGATGATCGTCTCGCTCATCTTTCTCGAATACGCATTGCGCACGCTTCCTGTCGGCACCGCTTATGCGATCTGGGTCGGCATCGGCGCGGTCGGCACCGCGATCATGGGCATGTGGTTGTTTAACGAGTCGCGCGACATTGCGCGAATCGTTTGTCTCATGCTGATCGTGGCTGGCGTAATCGGGTTGAAGTTTGTCACGCCGAGTACGAGCTGATCAACGAAACTTTGGCCACAGCGCGAAGCCGTAGTCGGCCAGATAAATACCAAGCACGATGCCGATGATGCCGCTCGCAATAAAGAACTGCGGGCGGTTCACGGCATTGATGAAGCGCGCGGTCCATTTTTCCGGAAGCAGTAGGTAGCTCGCGCCTTCGAGCAGGAACATCCAGCCCATAACGGTGATGATCGCAGCGGGCAGGGGCGCCCAGATGTTGTGACCGATCACGATAAAGAGGCCGGCCACCATCTCGGAAAACGAGATGACGGTGCGAAGCAACCGCTGCTGAAGAAAGTCGCGCGTGATCTGCGCATAATGATTGCGATAGACGATGAGCGCGATGCCGATTGCGATCAGCGCAAGGCCAAAAACTTTTGCGAGCAACAAAGTGAGCGTCATGAAAATCCCCTCTAGCGGCTTATAACAGCTAGAGGGGCGATGTGTTCCTCAACCGAGGCCGC
Source organism: Hyphomicrobiales bacterium (assembly GCA_021730825.1). Classification (GTDB taxonomy): domain Bacteria; phylum Pseudomonadota; class Alphaproteobacteria; order Rhizobiales; family Xanthobacteraceae. The sequence continues at coordinate 1,098 of JAKFYO010000166.1, read as the reverse complement.
TTATTTCTCGGCGAGAGCCTTCAACTGCATAAGGCCCTTATCGAACTCCGCGTTCATCATCTTGTCCATCGACATGATGACATGCATCGCACGGAACATAATGTTCATCGGCCCGTGAATGGCCCATGTGACATTCGTGCCGCTGCCTGCGGGGCGCAGGATAAACTCGATCTTGTTATTCGCCTTAAACGGCCGCGTGAAATCGATGTTTACGTCGATGCGCTCGTTCGGCTTGACGGCCATGATCTCCTGGCTGCCCGCGCCGATCTCCTTGTTGCCGTCCCAGGCGTACTTCGCCCCGACTCCGCGCTCCGCGCCTGAATACGTGCGCTTCATATTCGGGTCTTTCTGATCCCACGGCGACCACAGCCGTTGCTGTCTCAGGTCGTCGAGATAGGGAAAAATTTTCGCGGCGGGAGCGTTGATGTCGATCGAACGCTCCACGCGAAAATGGTTCGGCTTCAGCGCGGCGATGATCAGCACGATCGCGATGGCTGCTATCATCACCGCGCCGATACCGAGCACGATATAAAACGGGGTCATCATCATTGTTTTTCTCCTTGCCTGAACCGCTACTTCACAAGCGGAATAAGTGTCCGCACGCGCGGGTCTCGAAACCATAGTCCGCCCCAGATCAGCAGCGAAAGATAGATGCCGAAAAAGGTGTGAGAGAAGAGCGGGCTCTGCGCGAGTACATGAGCGTAGATCGCGCCGCCAATGTAGCCGGTGAGCAAAATTGCGCCGAGTACGGCAGTTTTCGGAATCGCATAGAGGATCGTGCAGCCGGTCGTGAGCAGGCCGAGAAGCAAAATCAACCGCACTGGAACGCCCAACTCCTTTGAAGTGGTGATCACCACTTCCAGCGGGATGAGTTTGATCACGCCGTCAAGCAACAGAAAGGCAATGACGATGCCGCTCATAATCCACCCGATAATGGTGAAACGTTTGGACTGCATGGCGTCTCAGCCCTGCTTCGCGAGCGAGTGCGCGAAGCTCCAGCTATGGCCGAACGGATCGACGACCTGCGCATAGCGGTCGCCCCAGAAGGCGTCGTGCGGCTCCATGATCGTGACTGCGCCGGCATCTTTCGCGCGCTTG
>JAKFYO010000078.1 GCA_021730825.1 Hyphomicrobiales bacterium | reverse complement strand
CAGGTTGTCGGTGTAGTGCTCGCCAAAGCCGGCTTCGAGCCGAAGGAAATGCTTGGCCTCATCGAAGACCAGAGCGTGAAAGACGCGTTGCGTGCGAATACCGAAGAGGCCGTCTCGCGCGGCGTGTTCGGCTCGCCAACTTTCTTCGTCGGTGACAGAATGTTTTTCGGACAGGACCGCCTGGATTTTGTAGAAGAGGCCTTGCGCAATTAATTCTGCTGCAACTCTTCCTTGATAGCGTTGACGAGCCCCTTCAGGTCAAAAGGCTTCGGCAGGAAAGTGAATTCCTCGCCCGGCAACTGATCGGCGAGTCCTTCGGAATAGCCTGACGCGAAGATGACTTTTGTCTTCTTCAGGTTCGCCTTGCGCATTTCCTTGAACATCGTCGGCCCGTCCATCACCGGCATCATCACGTCGGAAACGATGATGTCGATATTGCCGTCCTCTTTTTTGGCGATCTCAAGTCCCTCTTCGCCGTCGGCGGCCTCAAGCACCGTGAAGCCGCGTTGTGTCAGCGCAATCACCGCCGCGCGCCGGACCGTGTTCTCGTCTTCGACCAAGAGCACCGTGCCGCGCCCGGTGACCTTGACCGGCTTCGATTGCGCAACTTTCGCCTGCTCTGCTTCGCGCGCGGCGGCGATTTCCGCTTCCGTCGGAATATAACGCGGCAGGAAGACGCGGAACGTCGCGCCCTTCCCCAGTTCGCTATCGACGTAAATAAAACCGCCCGACTGTTTCACGATGCCGTAAATCGCCGCAAGACCGAGGCCCGTGCCTTTGTTCTTTTCCTTGGTCGTGAAGAATGGCTCGAAAATTTTTCCGATGATGTCCGGCGCGATACCCGAGCCGGTATCGGCGACCTCGAGCATTACGTACTCGGCGGCGGGCATGCCCTCGTATCTGAACTTCCGCGATTCCTCCGCGGAAATGTTCGCGGTGCGGATTTTCAGCGTGCCCCCACCCGGCATTGCGTCGCGCGCGTTGGTCGCAAGGTTCAGAATAACGCGCTCGAGCTGCACGGTATCGGCCTTCACCAGCCAAAGCTCGCGGGCATAATTCGTTTCGATCTTCACCTTCTCGCTCGCAACCCGGCGCATCAAACCGTTCGCAAGATCGGAAATCACTTCGCCAAGATGCACGACCTGCGGCACCAGCGTTTCGCGCCGCGCAAATGCAAGCAACTGGCGCACCAGTCCGGCGCCGCGGTGCACATCGTGTTTGATCTGGTTCAACTCCTGGAAGCCGGGATCGGTTGGACGCACCCGCACCAACAGCAAGTCGGTATTCATGTTGACTGCGGTAAGCGCGTTATTGAAATCGTGCGCGATGAAGCCGGCGAATTCACCGATGGCCTGCATCTTCTGCGCCTGCGCGAACGAGAATTCGAGTTTCTTCTCTTCGCTGGTATCGATCGCATGCACGATGGCAACCTCGTCGCCTTCGGCGGTGCCGTCTTCGACCGGCGTTACGAAGAAGCGCGCAAAGCTGCGCTCCTTGCCCTCGAGCGGCAATTCGACTTCGTGCGGCGCGGTTTTGCCTTCGACTACGCCACGCAGAACGGATTCCAGCTTCGCGCGGTCGTCTTTCGCGACGAAAGAAAATACCGTTTGCCGTGCTCCTTTCTCGTCCGCCGCAGGACCGAACAGCCGCGCGAACGTCGCGTTGGAATTAAGAATGCGGCCCGCGCGATCGACAGTCGCAATTGCCGCCGGAGAATTATGGAAGAAGCGCGCGAAACGGATTTCCGCCGCGCGCAACGCATCCGGCTTGTCGTCGGTCTTCGCACGAGACAACACCAAGGTGCGCGAAGCACCGGGCGTCCCGTCGGACGCGAACGCCACGCGATGCATGAGGCGCACCGGCAGGCTGGTGCCGTTTTTCTTCCGAAGATCGAGATCGAGCACTTCGGTGCGCACTTCGCCGGGCGCCGGCGAAAGATTGGTGAGTAGCGCCGCACTCGTGCCCTGCACGAGATCGGTGATCTTCAATCCGTCCGCGCCGATCTCGGCAATGTCATAACCGAGCCATGCGGCCAATGTCGTGTTCAGATAACTGACGCGACCCTGCGCGTCGGAGGAGAAAAATCCCGCGGGCGCGTGATCGAGGAAATCGATCGCATGTTGCAGCGACTGGAACGTGCTTTCCTGTTTCTCGCGGTCGCGCGTGACGTCTGCAATCGTCCATGCCGCGGTCTTCGCGTTACGCCCTTTCGTGCCGAGCGGGCGCGAGCGAATGCGAAACCATCTGGCCCCGCTGCCGTCCGCATTCGGCACGCGGATTTCTTCGGCATGCGAGCGCCCGGCCTGCACGGCTTGCGCCAGCCGGTAGATTGCGTCCGCGACCGTAGGATCGCTCGTGAACAGCCGCTCCACCGGGCGCACGTCTTCGGGATGTTCGGCGCCGGTGAGTTCGAGATAGGCGCGGTTCGCGTACAACACGCGGCCCGAAGGATCGACGATGGAGACACCTTCGCTCCCGCTGTCCGCAAACGTTTTCGTAAGATCGTTCCGGTTCGCGCGGCCGGCAAATTCGATGACACCGGACGCGTAAGAGAAAAGTGCAAACACGCCGATGACGGCGAGTGCTGCCAGCACGGCAATAATGTAAGGGTCGGCCTGATCGCGTCCGAGGAACAGGAGGAACACCGCGGTCGAAACCAGCGCGAAGGCAACGACGATCACGAGCCCGACCGAGCCCGTGGCCGGGATGCGATCGACTCCCGCCTGTTCGTCGTCGTGAGGCGTCATTGGCGCCGTCTCCCGCGAATACGCATTATCCGCCGTAATGGTTTGCCTGAGAACCTCTTCGTTCCGCAAGTTTAACTCCTGAGGCCGCCGCCGCGGATGGAATTACGCAGTTTCATGACGTAGCCGATCACCTCGGCCACGGCCTTGTAGTGCTCGACCGGCACTTCCTGCTCGATTTCAACGGACTTGAAGAGCGCGCGGGCAAGCGGCGGATTCTGCACCACCGGCACCCCGTGCCGGTATGCGACTTCGCGGATCTTGAGCGCGATGTTGTCCTGGCCCTTGGCGACGCAGATCGGTGCGCCCATGCCCTGCTCGTATTTGAGCGCAACCGCGAAGTGGGTCGGGTTCATCACCACCACGGTCGCTTCGGGAACTTGCGACATCATGCGCTTGCGCGAACGCGACTGGCGGATCTGGCGCAGCTTTGCCTTGATGGTCGGGTCGCCTTCCTGCTCTTTGTACTCCTCGCGGATTTCGCGGACCGACATGCGCTGGCGCTCGTACCAGCTGTGCTGCTGCCAGAGATAATCGGCGGCTGCGATCAGCGCCATGATCGCGGTCACCGCCGCCATGATTTTCAGCGCGAGCATGAATGTGACGCTGAGCGAAAGCGTAAGCTCGCCGTTGATGAGCAAACCCGTGCGCTCGATTTCCGAAGAGCCGATCACATAGATCACGGAGCCGACGATGATGAGCTTCAGGATACCTTTCGCGAATTGAACGAGCGCGTGTTTCGAAAAAATACGCTTAGCACCCGCAATCAACGAAATACGGTTGAGCTTCGGCGCGAGCGGCTCGGTGGTCCACAGCAAGCGATGCTGAACTGCATTTCCGGCAATTGCCGCGACCACGAGAATCGCCATCAACGGACCGATCGCCGTCAGCACTTGCAGCGAGAGCCGCATGATCGCGCGCATGACAAGCGAAGGATCGGTCGCGAGATGAAGGTTAGCGAGCACATCCCTGAACGCGATCGCAAGCTTGTTCGCGGAAGTGCCGCCGAAGATGAAGAAGGCGATCGTCGCACCGAGCAGAAGAAACCAGGTATTGACCTCCTGGCTCTTCGCAACGTCGCCGCGCTTGATTGCGTCTTCCAGCCGTTTCGCGGTTGGGTCTTCTGACTTTTCTGTATCTTGCCCTTCGCTTTCGGCCATCGTGCTCCCCTATCGCACAATGCCGAGCAGCACGGTCTCAAGGTGCCCGAGGAAGCCGAGCATCACCGCGCCGATGAAAGCGGCAAGCATCGCAAAGCCGACCATGATCGAGATCGGCAAGCCGAGAAAGAAAACCTGCAACTGCGGCATCAGGCGCGCGAGAATGCCTAAGCCCAGATTGAACAGGAGACCGAAAACAAGAAATGGCGCCGCGAGCTGCACCCCGATCTTGAAGGCGGATGAGACGATGGTGAGCATCAGTTGCGTGACATCGCTGGTCGGCAGGAATTCGCCCGGCTTGAACAGCGAATAACTATGGTCGAGCGCACCGATCGCGAGATGATGCATGTCGGTCGCGAAAATCAGCGCGATGCCCAGCATCGAAAGCAGATTGCCGATCAGAATACCTTGTTGCCCCTGGTTCGGGTCGACCGCGGTCGCAAAGCCGAGACCCATCTGGTTCGCAATCGTGGCACCCGCGACTTCGAGCGCGGATAACGTGAGCCGCGCAGTCAGCCCCAACACCGCGCCGACAATTACTTCCTGAATGAGCAGAGCCGCGATCGGGCCGAAGTTTGCCATCGGCACCGTCGGGTAGTTGCCGCGGTAGATAGGCAGCATCACGAGCGTCAGCATCAGCGCGATCACGAGCCGGATGCGCGTGGGAATGCCGCGTTCGCCGATGCCCGGCATGAGCATGGTCATCGTGCCGAGCCGCGCGAACATGAGAATGAAGGTGACGGCGAGCGCCGGAAGGAAAGAGATATTGACTGTCACGGCGCCCTTCCCGGCCTTACCCGGAAATGATGCGGCTCGCGATGCGGCCCATATAGCCGCTCAAGAGATCGCCCATGAACGGCAGCGCCACGATCAGTGCAACGAAGATCGCGACGATCTTCGGGACGAACACGAGCGTCATTTCCTGAATTTGCGTGAGCGCCTGCACGAGCGAGATCGCGACACCGACGACAAGCGCCACGATCATCAAGGGACCGGCGACCCACAAGAGCGTCCAGATCCCGTCGCGTGCAATGTCCAAAACTTCCGCGCCAGTCATCAGATCGGCATCCGCATGATTTCTTCGTAGGCCTGAATCATCTTGTCGCGTACCGAAACCAGCGTTTCGATAGCGACTTCGGTTTCGGCCACCGCGGTCACGACATCGACGAGATCGCCTTTGCCGTTCGCTGCAGCCGTGGCTTTCGCATCCATCTGCGCGCCCTTGGTCGTAATATCGCCGAGCACGTTCTGGAGCATCTGGCCGAAGCCGTTGTCCTGCGTGTTGGTCTTCGCGGGCCCGTTAGCGGCGCGCTGAAGCGCTGCATAGGCATTCGCGGCAATTGATGGCGTGCTCATTTATGCGGGCCCCTGTTTCAAGCTCTCAAGATTTCGATGGTGCGCTGGATCATGCGGCGCGTTGCCGAGATCACGTTCAGGTTCGCTTCGTAAGATCGCTGCGCCTCGCGCATATCGACTGTTTCGATCAGCGAATTGACATTCGGATATTTGACGTTGCCGGCGCCGTCCGCCGCGGGGTGTCCCGGCTCGTTGCGAACGGTGAAATCGGATTGATCGTTTCGCACATTGCCCATGCTGACCACGGTTGCCTGCAACTCGCGGTCGAAACTCGTATTGAAGGTCGGGATGCGGCGGCGATACGGATCGGCGTTAGGCGTCTGCGCGGTTGAATTCGCGTTCGCGATATTCTCCGAGATGATCCGCATGCGGCTCGACTGGGCCCGAAGCCCGGTCGCCGCGATGAAGATGGAGCGCATAAAATCCATGGGTCACCCTCACTTCTTGCCGATGGCGGTCTTGATGAGGCCAAGCGATCGCGAATAGAGCGATGCCACGGTCTGATGATCGATCTGGTTCTGTGCGATCCGCATCATCTCTTCTTCGAGCGATACGGAATTCCCGCGCGGCGTGGTTTCGAACGGCTGACTGCGGTCTGCCTGGAAATTCGGATCGGTCTGCGTGACGCCTGCGAGATGTCCCGTGCTGGTTGAGACCATCTGCACGGAGGTCGCGGCCTGAAGCTGGCGCGAGAAGTCCGGGGCTTTCAGATC
>JAKFYO010000270.1 GCA_021730825.1 Hyphomicrobiales bacterium | reverse complement strand
TCTCGACGGCTTGAACCCGGAACAGCTTGAAGCCGTGGAGAGCCTCGACGGCCCGGTGCTGGTGCTTGCGGGTGCGGGCACCGGCAAGACGCGCGTGCTGACGACGCGCATCGCGCATCTGCTTGCGACCGGCCGCGCACGGCCCTCCAACATCCTCTCGGTGACGTTTACGAACAAAGCCGCGCGCGAAATGAAAGAACGTGTCGGGCGCATGGTCGGCGATGTGGTCGAAGGCATGCCGTGGATGGGCACGTTCCATTCGATCGGCGCGAAAATCCTGCGCCGTCATGCGGAGTTGGTCGGGCTAAATCCGAGCTTCACCATTCTCGATACCGACGACCAGATCCGCCTCATCAAGCAGTTGCTGCAAGCCGACAACATCGACGAGAAGCGCTGGCCCGCGCGGCTCTTCGCCGGCTATCTCGACGGCTGGAAGAACCGCGGTCTCGGCCCCGAGCAGGTGCCTGCCGGCGAGGCGATGTCGTTTGCGAACGGCAAAGGGAAAGAACTTTACTCGGCCTATCAGGCACGACTGAAAGTTCTGAATGCGGTCGATTTCGGCGATCTGCTGCTCGAAAACCTTCGTCTGTTCCAGACGCAAGTTGAAGTGCTCGCGCAATATCAGCAACGCTTCCGCTACATGCTGGTGGACGAGTATCAGGATACGAACGTCGCGCAATATCTGTGGCTGCGCCTGCTCGCGCAGGGCTCGCGCAACATCTGCTGCGTCGGCGACGACGACCAGTCGATCTATGGCTGGCGCGGCGCGGATGTCGATAACATCCTGCGTTTCGAGCAGGATTTTCCCGGCGCGAAAGTCATTCGTCTCGAGCGCAATTACCGCTCGACCGCGAATATCCTGGCTGCCGCATCGCATCTGATCGCGAAGAATAAGAGCCGTCTCGGCAAGACGCTGCATACCGAAGACGCGCCAGGCGAAAAGGTGAAAGTCACCGGCGCGTGGGATTCCGGCGAAGAAGCGCGGCAGATCGGCGAAGAGATCGAACAGTTGCAGCGGAAGCAACACAAGCTCTCGGACATCGCCATTCTCGTGCGTGCGTCGTTCCAGATGCGCGAAATCGAAGACCGTTTCGTAACGCTGGGTCTGCCGTATCGCGTGATCGGCGGCCCGCGCTTCTACGAGCGGCAGGAAATCCGCGACGCGATGGCGTATTTCCGCGTGATCGTCTCGCCTGCCGACGGACTTGCCTTCGAGCGTATCGTCAACGTGCCGAAACGGGGCCTTGGCGATACGACCATGCAGATGCTGCACGATTATTCGCGCCTGAACGCGGTCGCGATGCTGGAAGCCGCGCGGGTCATTGCCTCGACCGAAGACTTAAAGCCGAAGCCGCGCGCGGCGTTGCGCGAACTGGTCGCGCAATTCGACCGCTGGCGTACGCAGCTGGAAGCGGTTTCGCACACGGAATTGGCGCGGGTTGTACTCGACGAGTCCGGTTACACGGACATGTGGAAGAACGACAAGTCGGCACAGGCGGCGGGCCGGCTCGAGAACCTGAAAGAGCTTGTGCGCTCGATGGAGCAGTTCGAAAACATGCAGGGCTTCCTTGAGCATGTTTCGCTGGTCATGGACGCCGACGGCGGCGCGGATGCGGACAAAGTCAGTCTGATGACCCTGCATTCGGCGAAAGGTCTCGAGTTCGACACGGTGTTTCTGCCCGGATGGGAAGAAGGATTGCTTCCGCACCAGCGTTCGCTCGACGAAACCGGGCGTGCGGGACTTGAGGAAGAACGCCGTCTCGCGCATGTCGGCATCACGCGCGCGAGACAACGCGCATTGATCTCATTCGCTTCGCGGCGCCAGACGCATGGTCTGTGGAATACGACGGTGCCGAGCCGTTTTCTCGACGAGTTACCCGAGGCGCATGTCGAGGTGGTGGACGCCACGACAGGATACGGCACGCAGGTGCATAGCCGTTTCGATCGCGCTGAGCCTTTTACGTCGGGCTATTCCACGCCGGGCTGGCAACGCGCGCAGCAGCGCCGTGGTCAGGGCTTCTCGGAAAGTCCGCGCGGACGCGGGCTGACGATCGAGGGCGAAGTAGTCGGCCGCGCGACCGGACCCTCCGAGGATTTCGATATTGGCGACCGCGTTTTTCACGACAAGTTCGGCTATGGCGAAGTGATGGAAGTCGAAGGCACCAAGGTGACCGTCGAGTTCGACAAGGCCGGCGAGAAGAAGCTGGTCTCGAGCTTTCTCAAGAAAGCCTGATCTTGGCGGATTTTCCCGAAAGCCACGTCGTTCGCGTGCGTGCGAACGAGAGCGATGCCAAGCGCATTGCCGATCATCTGCTCGAACGCTTCTTCGAAGGCGAGGGCGCGGTTGGCGCGTTCGAAGCGCCCGATGGTTCGTGGGTTGCCGAGGCGCATTTCCCTGACCTGCCTGACAAGAAGGCGATTGCCGCCGCGGTCGCGGAAATAAAGCGGGGTTCTGAAGTCGAATACGAAACGCTGGCCGCGAAGGACTGGATTGCCGCCAGTCTCGAAGGACTGAAGATTGTCCGCGCCGGGCGCTTTGCGATCCACGGCTCGCACGACCGCGACAGGATCCGGGTGAATGAAATCGGGGTCGAGATCGAAGCCGCGCTTGCCTTCGGTACGGGCCATCACGGCACGACGCTTGGCTGTCTCCGCGCCCTCGAACGTTTGGCGCGGACCCAGAAGCCGAGACGAGTTCTGGATGTCGGCGCAGGCACCGCGGTGCTTGCGATTGCGGCGGCGCGCGCTTTTAAGGCGCCTGTGATCGGGACCGAGATCGACCGGGCGTCGGTCGTGGTCGCAAAAGAGAATGTGCGCGCGAACCGCGCTTCGCCCTATGTCGGTCTGTTGCATACGGGTAGCTTGCGCGCGTCGACAATCCTGCAATACGCGCCTTACGATCTGATCTTCGCGAATATCCTGCTGCCGGTGTTGAAGCAGCTCTCAAGGCCGATCGCTTCGCTCGCGGCGCCTGGCGCGACTGTCATTCTCTCCGGCCTCTTGCCGCATCAGGCGCTCGCCGCGCTCGCGCGCTATCGCACGCAGGGAATGCGGCTTGTCCGTTCCGAGGCCATCGAGAACTGGACGACTCTGACCTTGAAAAAGGTATAGACCGAAGTCGGATAAATCCGACTTCGGTTACGCGTCCCCTAGAAAGCAAAACGCCCCGGCATTGCGCCGGGGCGTTTCAAATTCGAGGACGTGCCGTTTAGTTCTTGATGAACGGCAGGTTCTTGTACTGCTCCAGCGTTCCCGCCGGCAGATAGCTCAGATGCATGCGGATCTCGCGCTCGACCTGACGCATGCGCGCTTCGACAATCCGATCCCAAACGCGGGCCCAGAAGCTCTTACCGGGTTTTGCCGCGGCTGCGGCAGCGGGAGCATAGGTGGGGGAGTAGGTTAGTGCGGCCATGGGAGTTCTCCTTCTTCCGCTTCGTGCCGGGACACCGCCCGGCCGGTCGTGCAAATCACTTATTGCATTGCAATATAGTCTTTTTGCGACGCACCTAGAATAGGTAAGCATGCATGACCGACCCCACAGGGGTGCATGATCACAGTAATGTTTGATTAACTATCGGGCGCGGGTGCCGCGAAGGCAGGCAGAACTAGCTGCGCTTTTTTTGGTTTGCGCAGCTTTCAGCTGCGCTTGGCCATGCCGATCTTGCGACCGATGCCATCGGGGGCAGGTAGCGCCTCGTGCGCGGCCCTCATCGCCGCCAGGCGGTCGAGAACGTCGTCAGGAAGTGCCACGACCTTCTTCGACTTCATATTGACGTGAAGCGCCATCTGCTCGGAGGTCGCCGACATCCAGCCTTCATGGGCGTGATAGAGCTCGGCAAAGAAGTGGATGCGCTTCTCGTCGTAGTCGATCAGGCGAATAGTGGTGCGGACAGTCTCGCCGGCCTGAAGCTCGCGCAGATAGCGCACATGACATTCAGCAGTGAAGAAGGAGTGACCACGCTCTTTCACGTATTCCGGGCCGAGGCCTACGAGGGCAAAGGCCTCGTCGACCGAGCGGTCGATCAGGACGTTGTAGTAGGCCATGTTGAGGTGGCCGTTATAGTCGATCCAGCCGGGCTCGACCGTCATTGCCGAGGAAACGAACGGGGCGAAGAATACGGGTTCGAAGTCGAGGCGTTGAAGCATCAGTCCCTGCGGTCGAATCTTTTCTTTGTTCTGACTACAATCATGCATTGTAAGTTTACGCCGGGCAATGGTTTGGCGCGTTTGCGGCAATTCCTTGGACTCTTTTCCCACTTGAGAAGGCACATGACTGACAGCTGGCAAAGCAGTTTGCTAAAGTCGTCTGCAACCGGAGGACGCCAATGAAGAACGCCGCCCTGAAGCGGGTCGAACCCGCCGCGGTCGAGAAGGCCATCGCTGCGCTGCACGCCAAACTCGGCAACAAGGTCGTGACCTCGATGGAGGTCCGGCGCCAGCACGCCAACACCACGACCTGGCTGCCGAACGAGGCGGCTGATGCCGTGGTCTATGCCGCTTCCACCGAAGACGTACAGGACGCAGTCAAGATCGCGGCCGAGCACAAAGTGCCGGTGATTGCCTTCGGCACGGGTACCTCGCTCGAAGGCCATGTGAACGCGCCGATGGGCGGCATCTGCATCGATGTCGCGGCGATGAACCAGGTGCTGGCGGTCCATGCCGAGGACCTCGACTGCGTGATCCAGCCCGGCGTCACCCGTAAGAAGCTCAACGAATATCTGCGCGATCAGGGGCTGTTCTTTCCGATCGATCCGGGCGCCGATGCATCGCTCGGCGGCATGGCTGCGACCCGCGCCTCGGGCACCAACGCGGTGCGCTACGGCACCATGAAGGACAATGTGCTTTCCTTGAAGGCCGTGTTGCCGAACGGCGAGATCATCCGCACGGCCTCCCGCGCGAAGAAGTCTTCCGCCGGTTACGACCTCACGCGCCTGTTTGTGGGCTCCGAAGGGACCCTCGGCATCATCACCGAACTGACACTGAAGCTCTCGGCAATTCCGGAATCGATTTCCGCCGCGGTCTGCCCGTTCAAGTCGGTGGAGGGCGCGTGTCAGGCGACGATTGCGACGATCCAGTCCGGCATTCCGGTCGCGCGCATCGAATTCATCGACGCCATGGCGATCCGTGCCACGAACAATTACTCGAAGCTCAATCTCGCGGAAGCGCCAACGCTCTTTCTGGAATTCCACGGCTCGGAAGCCGGTGTGAAGGAACAGACCGAACGCTTCGGCGAAATCGCGGCGGAGTTCGGCGGCGGGCCGTTGCAATGGACCACGCAGGCCGAGGAACGCACCAAACTCTGGCAGGCACGGCATGATGCCTACTTCGCGATGATGTCGCTGCGCCCCGGCGCGAAAGCACTTGCGACCGACATCTGCGTCCCGATCTCAAAGCTCGCGGAAGCGGTGCTTGAGACCGACAAGGACTTGCAGGACATGAAACTCTTGGGGCCGATTGTCGGCCATGTCGGCGACGGCAACTTTCACGTCAGTCTAGTCATCGATATGGATGATCAGGACGAGTTGAAGCGCGTGAAGGTGTTTCTCGACCGGCTTACCGAGCGCGCACACCGCATGGAAGGTACTTGCACCGGCGAGCATGGCGTCGGGCAGGGCAAGATGAAATACATGGAAGCCGAGCACGGGCCTGTGGTGGTCGAAATGATTCGGACACTCAAGCGCGCGCTCGACCCCGACAACATCATGAATCCCGGTAAAATCGTCCAGCTTTAGTTTGGCGCATGGCCTTATCCGAAAACCGGTGCCCACTTTTCGGGGCCATGCGCTGGCTGCGGCGGGAAAACTCTTGCCCCATTCCCGCTCAATCGGGACGCTAGGCTCCTCTTGCTGGTGGACCGGGCCGGTTTCGGCCTCTGGGAGCTGACTTTTTGCAGACGACCTTGCTAGGGCTTGGGCTTGCGTTGATTGCCGCGATTCTGGCGGCGTTTGCGGCGCCGTTTTTCATCGACTGGAACGAGTGGCGGCCGCAACTCGAAGCACAGGCGAGCGCGCTCGCCTGTGC
>JAKFYO010000268.1 GCA_021730825.1 Hyphomicrobiales bacterium | reverse complement strand
ACATAAAGCGACCCGCCGGGTAGCGCGAACGCATTGATCGCGGGCGAATTCAGGATCGTCACACGATATTTCAGTTCCGGCTTTTCCGACGCAGGACCGAGCCGGCCGATCGTCTGCTCGATCAAAACCTGCAACGCGGGGGCGCGATAGATGCCGCCATAGGTCGAAATCAGCCGCTCGTGTTCTTTGCGCTGCGCGGGAGGCAACGCGTCCGCGACCGCGTCGTGCTCCTTGCGCTCGCCGAAGCCGAATTGATCGAGATTGGCCGTCGAGCAGGACGCGAGCGCGAGCGACAGTACTGCGCCGCTGAAAACAGCGCGAAATCGCTCAAATTGCTTCGCGAGCCGTAACATCATTCGCTCTTCGGAATTTTTTGGTCCGGGATAGTCTGGTTCAAGAGTTCGATAGCCAGCGCCAGGTTAACTTCTATGGCAGGGCCGCCCCAGGAAAACAGAATACCTCTAACGCGAACGCGCCTTCCGCGCCAGCTTTTCGGATCGGAACCCTGTGCCACAAGGCTTTTGCGGATTCCATCCGGCACAATGATCGTAAAATCTTCCGTGAAACGCCGCCCGAAGTCGAGATAGACGCGGCCCCGCGCCTCGCCCACGCGACGGATGGTTCCCTCGACGATAACGAACCGCCCTTCGGCGGCGAACAGGGCTTCGATATTGTTTGCATCGAGGACTGCGAATCTGGACCCACTCCAGAAGCCCGCCTTAATCGCTCGTGCCTTCGCTTCATATTGCAACAGAGCTTTCGCGCAGTTGTCATCTGTGCCGGGGAATACACGCACGAGTCCGCGCGAAAGCAGTTCGGCTTCCAGCCAGAGTTTTTCGCCGATCGCAATCGATTGCGCGCTGATCCTGCCGTAGCGGTCCTTCGCTTCGGACGAGACATAAAGCAGCGCATCCTTTCCGTTTGCGATTTCCGCGAGCGTTTCTTTCGCGCGCATGATTGCATCCTTGTCGCCGTCGATCGGCAAGGGCGCGATCAGGTTCGAGAGCCGCACCACGCGTCCGTCCGCGAGTTTGAGCGAGGCGCCGTCCAGCGCCTCCGTGATTCGGACCGCGGTCGGCTTGCCGCCGCAAAGCGCCGGGTCCGCGGCCATGGCCAAGCCCACGCCGGAAGCGGCGAGAACAAGGCCCAGAACGAGCCGGAAGCCGAAGGCAAACATCACGCACCGATCCTGCGACAGGGAGGAAAGCGCTGCAAAGCCCTCGCCCGCTGTGTTAGACCGGGCCGCTACCATGGGGGTCCCGTAGCTCAGCCGGATAGAGCAGCGGTTTCCTAAACCGAAGGTCACAGGTTCGATTCCTGTCGGGACCACCAGTTCCTATTCCGGCCACATCCCTTGTTCATGGCTACCCGGACCAAATCCCCCGAACTTTCCGCGGCGAAGACAATGACCTTGATCATACGCAGATTTACGCTCGCTCTCATCGGCGCCGCAGCGCTTGCGCTTCCCGCGCTCGCGCAGAACCAGAGTAATGCCGACCTTCGTGTGCGGCTTGAGACCATCGGTTCGGTCTTCGAATACGTCGAGACCGGGATCACCGCGCAGAGCCGACGCAGTGAACTCACGCGTCTGCGCGACGCCATCGAGCCGCTGCGCAGCGAACTCGGCCAGATCATCGAACGCCTTGAGCCGCGGCTGGCTGAAATCGAAACCCGCGTAAAGGCGCTCGGCCCCGCGCCAGCGAAAGATGCACCCGCGGAAGACACCGGCATCGCCGATCAGCGCAAACAGCTCGGCGCGCAGCAGGGCGAGATCGATGCCCTGCTGAAACAGGCCCGCGTACTCGTCTTACGCGGCGATCAACTGGCAGGCCGCATAGAGGAAGTGCGCCGCTCCCGGCTTGCGGATCGCCTGTTCGAGCGCACCATGAGTATTCTCGACCCGAAACTCTGGCTTGGCGCGGCACAGGCCATCCCTGGCGAGCTTCGCGCTGTCGCCACGTACTCGCGCGAATGGCTGAACACCGTCTCGCAGTACGACGGCGTGGTGCAGAGTGCACTGGTCGGACTTTTAATGTGCCTGATCGCAGTGCTCGGAATTTTCTTCGCGCAACGCTGGGTCACGCACTACTTCACGCAATCCGTCGATTATCCGAAGGACGTGCCGCTGCCGCGCTTGCGGCGCGCGAAGGCAGCACTACGCGACGCGATCCTCGGTGCGGTAGCCTTGCCGCTTGCGGTCTATGCCGTCATCGAGATTCTTTCCTCATTCGATTTCCTGATCGAACGCGCGCACCAATCTGCGCTCGGTATTCTCGCAGCGGTAACGCTTTATGCCACCGGCCGCGCACTGGCCGGAGCGCTATTGCGGCCCGGAGATTTTCCGCGCCGTATCCTGAACATCAGCGACGAAACCGCCGCGCGCTTCTACAGCCACTCGACCTACGGCCTCCTGATCGCGGCGATCGGCGCCTCGCTCAACATCATTCACCGCGGTCTTGGCGCCCCGCGCGTCATGCTGACTGCGACCAGCGCGCTGATGGCGGGGCTGATCGCAGTCATCATCATCCGCGCGCTCCTGAAGACGCGGCAGGCCGCCGAAGAAGGCAAGGAAGACCCCGCCCCGAACTGGATGCGGCTCGTGCTCTGGATCGTGGCCGCGGTCATTCTGGGCAGCGTACTCACCGGCTATATCTGGCTCGCCTCGTTCCTGACGAGCCGGCTGATCCACGCCGCCATCGTGATCGCAAGCGCTTACGTCATTCTGCAGTTGATCAACGCCTATTTCGACGAAGGCCTGCAGGCCCATACGCAGCGCGGACGCTCTTTTGCGTCAACGCTCGGCATCCGGACGCAGAGTTTAGAACTTGCCGCGGCGCTCTTTGCTGGTGCCGCGCGCGTGCTGGTGTTCGTGGTGGCGCTTTTCCTGGTAGTCGGAAACTGGGGCGCATCACTCACCGATCTCGCAGCGAGCTTCGACCGCGCGTCCTTCGGCATCGAGTTCGGCAAGCTGCGGATTTCGCTTTACGACATCGGTGCCGCCATCGGCATCCTTATTGTCGGCATCTATCTGTCGCGCATCTTGCAGCGCTGGCTGGACAAGACGGTTCTGCCGCGCACGAGCCTGGACACCAGTCTCAAGAATTCGATTGCGACGATTGCGGGTTATATCGGCGTGATCGCTGCGATCTCGCTTGCGCTTGGCCGGCTCGGCCTCAATCTCGAAAACATCGCGCTGGTTGCCGGTGCGCTGTCGGTCGGTATCGGCTTCGGCTTGCAGGCGATCGTTTCGAATTTCGTCTCGGGCCTGATCCTGCTCACCGAACGTCCGGTGAAGGTCGGCGACCTAATCAACGTCAAAGGCAGCGACGGCTATATCCGCAAGATCAGCGTACGCTCGACCGAGGTCGAAACCTTCGACCGCGCGACGCTGATTATTCCGAATACCGAACTGATCACCGGCGCCGTCACCAACTGGACGCATCACAACACCCCGTCGCGCATCAAAATTCCGGTGAGCGTGCCGGCCGATACGGATGTGGACGTCGTGCAGGAAATTCTCATGCACGTCGCGCAGGAGAACAATAACGTCATCAAGAACCCCGAGCCGAAGGTAATGCTGCTCAATATCGACGGCGACAATCTCGGCTTCGAGCTACGCTGCCTGATCCGCAGCGCGACAATCGCGACCCAGACCAAGAGCGAACTGAACTTCGCGATCCTGCGTGCGTTTCGTAAAATAGGCATTCGCAAGGCGGTGGCGGAAACCGCTTCTCCGGACGACGAGGAGGATCAGGTTCCCGATTCGCAATCGCCGAGTACCGCTCCGGACGGCCAAAAGCCCGCGCCGGAAACGCCGGCAAGCAAGCGTTAAGCACTTCGCGCTAACGACAGGACTGTCATGCGACGGGGACTCATGGATATCTGCACCGTACTCGGCTTTCTTGCGCTTGCCGGTTGCGCCGGCACACCTGAAGCGCCGCAACAGCCGGCATTCTACGACAACCTCGCGCGCGCCGAAGCGCAGTTGAATGTAAACGCGGCCGCATCTCTTCTTTCCGATTATCGCCAGCGCAACGGACTGCCGCGGGTCGAGATCGACGCGCGTCTGGTCGAGATGGCGGAAGCGCAGGCGAAGGCCATGGCGAACCGCAATCAGGTCACGCACGATCCGGGTGGGCGTAGCTTCAACAAGCGCCTCGCAGCCTCTGGCTTTCAGGCGCGGGGCGCCGCGGAGAATGTCGGCGCGGGATATCACACGCTCGCCGAGGCGTTCTCGGGCTGGCGCGATTCCCCTTCGCACAACAAGAACATGCTGCTCTCCGGTGCAACCAAGATCGGGATTGCGACCGCTTACGCGCCGAACTCCAAATACAAGGTGTTCTGGGCGCTCGTACTCGCGGAGCCGGACAAGTAGCGCTACAACGCTCTCCGGAAATTCTGGAGACGGTAATGCTGCCTAAGGCTTCCAACTTCGAAGAACTCACGCGGAATTTCCGCTGGCAGATTCCCGCCCGCTACAACATCGGCGTCGATATTTCCGACAAATGGGCCGCGATTGACCCCGGCCGCGCGGCGATCGTTCACGTTCATCCCGACGGGCGCAGCGAAACATTCTCATTTGGCTGGCTAAGCGAAACCTCTAACCGCCTCGCAAATGCACTGCGCGCCAAAGGCATCGAGCGCGGCGACCGCGTCATCATTTACATGCCGCAATCGCCGGAGGTCGCGGCTTCGCACGCCGCGATCTACAAGCTTGGCGCAATCGCGCTTCCCGTTGCGATCGTGTTCGGGCCTGAGGCCGTTTCCTATCGCCTGCAAAATTCCGGCGCGAAGGCGGTGATCACGAACGCGCAAGGTGCGGCACGGGTGAAGGAAATCCGCGGCGAAACACCGGAGTTGAAACTCATTCTCTCCGTCGATGGCGCAAGCGACGGCGTCGAGGATTTCAACGTACTCCTCGACAAAGCTTCGTCGTCTTTCACTCCCGTCGATACTTCGCCCGACGATCCGGGCCTGATGATTTACACCTCCGGCACCACCGGCCAGCCGAAAGGCGCGCTGCACGGGCATCGCGTGGTGCTCGGGCATCTGCCCGGCGTGGAGATGCCGCACGATTTATTTCCGCAACCCGGCGACCTGTTCTGGACGCCTGCGGACTGGGCCTGGGCCGGCGGACTCCTGGATGTACTCCTGCCTTCACTGCATCACGGCGTCGCCGTGGTCTCGCGCAAGTTCGACAAGTTCGATCCGGAAGAAGCCTATGCGCTGATGGCGAAGCAGAACGTCCGCAACGTCTTCATTCCGCCGACGGCGCTGCGCATGTTGCGCTCGGCAAAAAGCCCGCGCGGCAGGCACGATCTGAAATTGCGCACGCTCGGTTCGGGGGGCGAGTCGCTCGGTGCTGAAACCTACGAGTGGGGCAAGGAAGCCTTCGGTCTCATCATCAACGAGTTCTACGGCCAGACCGAATGCAATCTCGTGCTCGGCTCCTGCCACATGCTCGGCGTTTCCAAACCTGGCGCGATCGGCAAGGCCATCCCCGGTCACGAAGTCGCAGTCATTCGCGAAGATGGCAGCATCTGCGAACCGGAAGAACTTGGCCAGATCGCAGTGAAGCGCCCGAACCCGGTGATGTTCCTCGAATACTGGAAACGCCCGGAAGCGACGCGCGAAAAATTCATCGGCGACTGGATGCTGACCGGCGATCAGGGGACCATGGACGGCGAAGGCTACTTCTTCTTCGTCGGCCGCGATGACGACGTGATCACTTCATCCGGCTATCGCATCGGACCCGGCGAAATCGAGGACTGCCTCATTCGCCATCCGGCTGTGGCGCTTGCGGCCGTCGTCGGCAAACCCGACGCGACCCGGAACGAAATCGTAAAAGCCTTCGTGCAGTTGAAGCCGGGCCACGCGGCGTCAGAAACGCTCGCCACTGAAATTCAGAACTTCGTGAAGACGCAGCTTGCCGCGCATGAATACCCGCGCGAAGTGGCGTTCGTGGATTCGATGCCGATGACAACGACCGGGAAAGTGATCCGGCGTCTGCTACGCGAGCAGGCCTAATTACGCTGGTTTTT
>JAKFYO010000173.1 GCA_021730825.1 Hyphomicrobiales bacterium | reverse complement strand
TAACAGCGCGATCGGATGCAAGATCAACGGGCAGGTCGCGCCGTTGGTTTCCGAGTTGCAGACCGGTGACGAAGTCGAAATCATCCGTGGCGATGCGAAGACGCCGCCGGCGGCATGGGACGCGATCGTAATTACCGGCAAGGCGCGGGCCGCGATCCGCCGCGCCACGCGATCCGCCGTGCGCGCGCAATATACCGGGCTTGGCCGCAAGATGGTGGAGCGGGCATTCGCGAAAGCATCGCTGCCGCTTTCGGAAGACAAGCTGCAAGCGGCTTTGCCTCGTCTCGCGCGTCATACGACGGAAGATCTGTTCTCGTCGGTGGGCCGCGCCGAGATAAAACCCGACGATGTTCTGCGCGCAGTCGATCCGGAATGGCGCGGCGGACGCGTGAGCGGCGCGAAGACGCCGAAAAGCGAAGGCGGCTGGTTTGGTTTGCGCCGCGCAAGCGCTTTGAAATTCCGCATTCCGGAAAAAGGGAAAGAAGAAAAGACCGCTGCGATTCCAATTCGTGGCATCAACGGGGAATTGCCGGTGCGTTTTGCGCCGAATGGCGGCGCAGTGCCGGGCGACCGCATCGTCGGCATCCTGACGCCGGGCGAGGGCATCACCATTTATCCGATCCATTCCCCTTCGCTGAAAGAATATGACGACCAGCCGGAGCGCTGGTTAGATGTGCGCTGGGACATGGAAGAAGCCGAACCGCAGCGCTTTCCAGCGCAGATCGCGGTCACGGCGATGAACGAGCCGGGGTCGCTGGCGCAGATCGCGACCGTGATCGGCGAGCATGGCGGCAACATCGACAACATCCGGATGGGCGGAAAGACCGCCGATTTTCACAAGATGATGATCGACGTCGAAGTGTTCGACCTGAAGCATCTCAATTCGATTCTGACGCAGTTACGCGCGAAGAAGATCGTGTCAGGCGCGGAGCGCGTAAATGGCTGATAACAGCCCGCTTCGTCTCGGTGTGAACGTGGATCACGTTGCGACCATCCGCAACGCGCGCGGCGGCTTTCATCCCGACCCGATCCGTGCGGCGCGGGCTGCAATCGCCGCCGGCGCACATGGCATCACGATGCATTTGCGCGAAGACCGCCGTCATATCGTCGACAGCGATGTCGAGCGCATGAAAGATATTTCCGCGCCGCTCAATCTGGAGATGGCGGCGACGGACGAGATGATCGGGATCGCCGCGCGCGTGAGGCCGCATGCGGTATGTCTCGTGCCGGAGAAGCGCACCGAACGCACCACCGAAGGTGGTCTCGACGTGATCGCGGGCGGCGCTTCGCTTCAGTTGGCGGTCAAGAAATTGTCCGCACATAGCCGCGTTTCGCTTTTCATCGCGTCTGATGTGGCGCAGATCGAGGCTTCTGCAAAAGCCGGCGCGGCGGTGGTCGAACTTCACACCGGCACATGGTGCGAAGCGGTTTCACGCGCGGACGAAAAAGCGTCTCAAGCGGAATTCATAAAGCTCGTCGAGGGCGCGCGCCTTGCATCGTCGCTTGGCCTCGAAGTGCACGCCGGTCATGGCCTCGATTTCGACACCGCCGAACTGATCTCGACGCTGCCGGAAATCGCCGAACTCAATATCGGCCATTACATGATGGGCGAGGCGATGTTCGCCGGCATGGATGCCGTGATCAAGAACATGCTTGCCGCAATGGCGCGGGGGCGCGGGCGGATCGGAGCGCCGGCATGATCATCGGCATGGGCTCCGACCTTTGCGACGTGCGGCGGATTCAGAAATCCATCGACCGCTTCGGCGATCGCTTTCTGGAGCGGATTTTTACGCCGAAAGAACGCGAGCGGTCCGAGCGCCGCAAGCGCCGCGCTGAGTCCTATGCAAAGCGCTTTGCCGCCAAGGAAGCCTGCGCCAAGGCGCTCGGCACCGGCTTCCGCGATGGTGTGTTCTTCCGCGATCTCGGCGTTGTGAACATGCCTTCGGGCAGGCCGACCATGAAGCTTACAGGCGGCGCATTGAAGCGGCTGAACGCCCTGATTCCGTCGGGTTTCGAGCCGCAGATCGATCTCACCATTACCGACGAAGGGCCGATGGCGCAGGCCATCGTCATCATTTCCGCGGTCCCCAAAGCGCCCTGAGCGCCGCATTGCTTAGCGCAGAACCCCCGTCTATACGGGCGGCGCCGCGATTTTCCGGAGATTACCTTAGACATGAGCGTTACCACCGAAAAGAAAGAAGGCGGGTTAGGCGAACTCATCAGCATCGGCTTTCAGGCGCTCGTCATCGCGCTCGTTATCCGCACGCTTCTGTTTCAGCCTTTCAACATCCCGTCCGGTTCGATGAAGGCGACGCTCCTAGTCGGCGATTATATTTTCGTATCGAAGTTTTCCTACGGCTATACGAAATACTCGGTGCCGTTCGCGCTGGTCCCATTCGAAGGGCGCATCTGGGCCGGGACACCAAAGCGCGGCGATGTCGCGGTGTTCCGCAATCCGAAAGATGACTCGACCGATTACATCAAGCGCGTCATCGGTTTGCCGGGCGACCGCATCCAGATGAACAACGGCCAGCTTTTCATCAACGGACAAGCGGTCAAGCGCGAACAGATTTCCGACTGGCGCGACGACGATCCGCGCGAGCGGGGCAAGCCGGTCAAGCGCTGGCGCGAAACGCTACCGAATGGCGTGACTTACGAGACGCTCGATCTGGGCGAGAGCTATTACGACAACACGCCCGAATATCTTGTGCCGTCCGGTCAGTATTTCATGATGGGCGACAACCGCGACAACTCGACCGACAGCCGTGTGCAGTCCGCGGTCGGTTTTGTGCCGCTCGAAAATTTCATCGGCCGCGCGGAGATCATCTTCTTCTCGCTCTCCGAAGGCACCGCGATCTACGAACTCTGGCGCTGGCCGTTCGATGTGCGCTGGGGCCGCATCCTTTCCTGGGTTCGATGACGCGTCAGGCGCGCGATCTTTCCGCACTCGAAGAGCGGCTCGGCTACCGCTTCAAAGATATTGCGCTTCTGGAAGAAGCGCTCACGCATAAGAGCGCTGTTGCGAGCGGCAGGCGGCGCGTTAGCAATCAGCGGCTCGAATTTCTCGGTGACCGTGTGCTTGGGCTTGCGGTCGCGGAAATGCTCTACCAATCTTTCGGACAAAATCACGAAGGCGAACTTTCGCAGCGTCATACGGCGCTCGTGCGCAACGAGACCTGCGTCGAAGTTGCGCTGATGCTCGATCTCGGCAGTCACATCGAAGTCGAAGATGAAAAGCAGCACGGGCAGTTGCGTGAAAACCACACGGTGCTGGGTGACGCCTGCGAAGCGGTGATTGCCGCGGTTTTCCTCGACGGAGGTTATGAACCTGCGCAGGCGATGATCACGCGCTACTGGCAGCCGTTGATGACAGCTTCCGCGGAAGCGCCGCGTCATGCAAAGGCATTGTTGCTTGAATGGGCGCATGGGCGCGGCTTGCCCGATCCGGTCTATCGCGAGGTGTCGCGCAGCGGCCCTCCGCATAAACCGACATTCAGAATTTCCGTCGAGATCGGCAATCTCGCGCCGCTGGAGGGCGTCGGCGCGTCGAAGCGCGAAGCGGAGCATTCGGCTGCCGCCATGATGCTCGCGCGTGAGCGGGTGATGACGAATGACTGAAACCCGCGCAGGATTTGTCGCGCTGATCGGCGCACCCAACGCGGGGAAATCCACGCTCCTGAACGCGCTCGTCGGCGCGAAAGTTTCCATCGTCACGCATAAGGTGCAGACGACACGCGTGCCCGTGCGCGGGATCGCGATGGCGGGACAAGCGCAGATTATCTTTGTCGATACGCCTGGCATCTTCGCGCCGAAGCGCAGGCTCGACCGCGCGATGGTTGGCTCTGCTTGGCAGGGTGCAACCGACGCCGATCTGGTAGCGTTGCTGATCGACGCACAGCGCGGGCTTGATGACGAGAACAAGGAAATTCTCGTCAAGCTGAAAGAAGTCCCGCAGCCGAAAATTTTGATCCTCAACAAGATCGATACGGTCGCCCGCGAGAGCCTGCTCGCGCTGACCGCTGCCATAAACGAACTCGCGCGCTTCGAGCGCACCTTCATGATCTCCGCCACGAACGGCGACGGGGTCGCGGACGTCCGGGAATACTTCGCGGCGGCCATGCCCAAGGGCCCGTGGCTCTATCCGGAAGACGAGATTTCGGACGTTCCGATGCGCCTGATGGCTGCCGAAATCACCCGCGAAAAACTCTACCTTCGGCTGCACGAAGAGCTACCCTATCAATCGACGGTCGAAACCGATTCGTGGGAGGAGCGCAAAGACGGCTCGGTCCGGATCGAGCAGACGATTTACGTCGAGCGCGATGGGCAGAAGAAGATCGTGCTCGGGCAGGGCGGGAAAATGGTCAAATCCATTTCGATGGATGCACGCAAGGAGATCTCTTCCGAGATCGAAAAGCGTGTGCATCTGTTCCTGCACGTGAAGGTTCGCGAGGGCTGGGGCGACGACCCGGAGCGCTATCGCGGCATCGGGCTGGAGTTTCCGAAGGAATAGCCGGATGGAATGGACCGACGACGGCATCATTCTCGGGCTTCGCCGCCATGGCGAGGGCCACGCCGTCGTGGAATTGATGACTGCGGCGCACGGCCGGCATCTCGGTCTCGTCTATGGCGGGGGTTCGCGGAAGAAGACGCCGCTCCTGCAGCCGGGCAACAGCGTGCGCGCGGTATGGCGCGCGCGCCTCGACGAACAGCTTGGCAATTACACCCTGGAAATCACGCAGTCGCGGGCCGACCGGATGATGATGGCGGCGCGTGCGAGCTTCGGCTTGCAGACGCTTGCCGCACTCCTGCGCCTGCTCCCCGAACGCGATCCGCACAGCGACCTCTTCGTCATGTGCGAATATATCCTCGACCGCATCGACGAGCCGGAGGCGGCGTCGCTCATCGCCCGCTTCGAGTTGCAACTGCTTGCCGAGCTGGGCTTCGGGCTCGATCTGTCTTCGTGCGCCGCGAGCGGGGTCACGAAGGATCTTATCTATGTCTCGCCGAAATCGGGCCGCGCGGTCAGCCGCTCGGCTGGCGAAGAGTGGCGGGAGCGGCTGATCCCGCTGCCGTCTTTTCTCCGTGAAGTCGATGTAAGCATCACGCCAGCCGACATCGCGGCGGCTTTCGCGCTTACCGGGCACTTTTTGACCGTTCATGTGCTGGAGCCGCGCGGGCTCGCGCTCCCGGAGGCCAGGGGATCGCTGGTCGCGGCGGCAAGGCGCATGCGGGCGGCCTGATAGTTGAACAGCCCCTCCTGACTAGGTACCGCTAGTTCATGACCAAGCGAATCGCTCCTCCCGCGCCCGGTGGCGGCGGCGGCAATATCGAGCCTGTTGAACTGAAGGAAGCGCTGGAAGAGCGCTACCTCTCTTATGCGCTCTCGACCATTATGGGCCGCGCGCTGCCGGATGCGCGCGACGGCCTGAAGCCCGTTCACCGCCGCATCCTGCATGCGATGCGCATTCTGCGGCTCGACCCCGGTACGGGTTTCAAGAAGTCGGCCCGCGTCGTCGGCGACGTGATCGGCAAATTCCATCCGCACGGCGACCAGTCGGTCTATGACGCGCTGGTGCGCCTCGCGCAGGATTTCGCGCAGCGCTATCCGCTCGTGGACGGGCAGGGAAACTTCGGCAACGTGGACGGCGATAACGCGGCCGCCATGCGCTACACCGAAGCGCGCATGACCGACGTCGCGCGCCTCTTACTTGAAGGCATCGACGAAGACGCCGTCGACATGCGTCTCACTTATGACGGTGAGGAGCAAGAGCCGATCGTTCTTCCCGGTGCATTTCCTAATTTGCTCGCGAACGGTTCGACCGGCATCGCCGTCGGCATGGCGACCTCGATTCCGCCGCACAACGCCGCCGAACTTTGCGACGCGGCGCTCTTTCTGATCGAGAAGCCGAAGTCGCAGCCGCGCGAAGTGCTGAAGTTCGTCAAGGGGCCCGATTTTCCGACCGGCGGCATTATCGTCGACGACAAGGCAACGATCCGCGAGGCATACAACACCGGACGCGGTTCGTTCCGTGTGCGCGCGCGCTGGACGCAGGAAAACACGGGCAACGGCACCTGGGTCGTCATCGTCACCGAAATTCCGTACTCGGTGCCGAAATCGCGGCTGATCGAAAAGATCGCCGAGCTTCTCACCGACAAGAAGCTGCCGCTGCTCGCCGACGTTCGCGAC
>JAKFYO010000093.1 GCA_021730825.1 Hyphomicrobiales bacterium | reverse complement strand
GCTGGTGCTGATTTTGCGGCGATGGCGGATATGCCTGATCGGGCGAAAGCGGCTGCTGCTTCGCGCGCGGATTAAACCGCTGCGGCGGAGCATCGTCGTCCTCGTAGTCGCTCTGGTTCGGCTGCTGCACGCGTGCAACCGGGAAACGCTCGTAATGCTTCTGCTGCCGGTTCACCATCGGACCGGGTTCGTTCGGATAGCGGCGTGGCGGCGTAATCAGTTGCGGCGCCGGACGGCAGACCACGCTGCTCCTGCGCGCAAGATCGAAATGAAAGTGATCGTGGTGCGCGGCGTCGTAGCCGGGACCGAGCACGGTCGTGAACACTTCGCAGCCGCCGGCATGAATCTGGCGCAGAAAGCCGCGCTCTTCCGGCGCGCCGTTCCAGCCGTGCTTCACGGTGACAATGCGGCCGCTCGAGAACGTAAAGCCGGCAACGTCGAGCGCATTGCCGAAGCCGTGCTCGGACATGTTGCCGGAGCCGCCGATGCGGCGGCACGAATATGAGGAGAGCTGGCGCACCTCGACGATCTGCTCACCGAACCAGGCTTGTGCCGCGGGCTGCGCGATCTCGGTAACCCAGCGATTGAAGGCAACCGTCATCGGGCAGCCTAAGGTCGCCTGCGGCTTCATGGAGACCTGGCCGTCGACGGCCGCCTGAATCCGGAAGGGATGGTTCATCCCGCAGGAGCTGTCGCCGTTGATTTCGGAAACCGGCTCTACATAAGAGCTTGCCTGCACCAGCCGTTGCGCGATGCACTGCTCTTCGGCGGCTGCACGCCAGGGCGCACGCTCTTCATAATTGAAGGCGCGGCAGCCAAACAGCCCCAAAGCGACGAGCGGGGCGACGAGATACAAACGTCCGCGCGCCATGGCCGGGAAAATGCGTCGGCGCAGGTTTAGAGGGAGTTAAGAAACGCAACGCGGCCATGCATGCGGCATGCGCAAAAAGTCGCGTGATTGTCAGCCACACACGTTGCCTGCCCTTAACAGAAACGGCAAAAAGACGGCGAATGTCGCTGCTCCAGAAAATGCGCGGGCCGCACCGCGCCGTCCCGGTCTTCGGGATCACCATGATCCTGACCTGGGGAACGCTCTGGTATTCGGCAGCACTCTTGTTGCCCTTGCTCGCGCAGGCGCGCGGCTGGTCGATCACGCTGGTCATGAGCGGCATATCGGTCGGGCTGCTTGCGGGCGGCTTCGCGTCTCCCCGCATCGGCAAAGCGATCGACAAATATGGCGGACATTATGTGATGGCGGCCGGCTCGCTGCTCGGAGCCGCCGGCCTCGCGGTACTCCCCTTTGTTACGCATCCGGTTGTTTATTATGTGGTCTGGGTCGCGCTCGGCATTGCGATGGCGGCCAATCTTTACGACCCGGCATTCGCGACCCTCACCCGTATCTTCGGCGCCGACGCGCGAAAGCAAATCACCTTGCTCACCTTGATGGGCGGCTTCGCCTCGACCGTAAGCTGGCCGGCCACGCACCTCCTGCTCGGTGTCACCGACTGGCGCGGCACGTATTTCATTTACGCCGCAGTGATGGCGCTCTTGGTCGCCCCGCTTCATGCCTTCGCCATCCCACGGACCAAGGCGAAGGCGCTCGCACCCGTTGAAGGCGCGAAAGTGCCCGCCGTGCTTGCCTCGAAGGGGCTCATTTTCGCGCTCGTCGCCTGCGCCTTTGCGACTTTCATGTTCGCGCAGTCGGGCATGCTGACGCACATGCTCCTGATCTATGAGCGCATGGGGGTAGACCGTGCGACGGCGGTTGCGATCGGCGCTTTGTTCGGCCCGGCGCAGGTGGCGGCCCGCATTTGCGAACTTGCGGTCGCTCGTCATACGCACCCCTTGAACGTCGCGCGCTTCGCAGCGGGATTGCTGATTTCAGCCTTTGCGATCTTTGCGGTTTTCGGGATCAGCGCAGTCACGGCCGCCGTTTTCGTGCTGCTGTTCGGAGCCGCCAACGGCCTCATGACCATTGCGCGCGGCACGCTGCCGCTCGCGCTCTTCGGCCCTAAAGGCTACGGCCATCTGGTCGGGAGACTGGCGGCACCAGCCCTCGCCGTGCAGGCCGCGGCACCCATTGCCATGGCGCTCGTGATCGAGCGTGTTTCCGACCCCGCCGCACTCGCGTTGACAGCGGGCTTTATTGTGGTCGCGTTGGTCTGCTTCCTCTGTATCCGGCGGCCTTCTTAGTTTGCATGTGACCTGATCCGAAAACCGGTCTCCACTTTTCGGGATCACGCGCGGTTAAACTTTCCGAAACCATGATCGCTAAGTCCGCGGAAACCATGATCGGAAGGATCATGCGGGAAAGCCCAGCGTTGCGGGCGTGAACCCGCGCAAATTTACCAATCGGTTGGGATGACAAATTACTAACGAGAGGCGCGCGGGAGTATCTCGCGCGATTTGTTCGGCGCTTTCAGTAACGAGTACGTCGATGCGTAAATTTGCTCTCGCTTTCGCCACCATTCTCTTCGTTGCGCCCGCTTCGGCGGAACAATTCGAA
Organism: Hyphomicrobiales bacterium; assembly: GCA_021730825.1. Taxonomy (GTDB): domain Bacteria; phylum Pseudomonadota; class Alphaproteobacteria; order Rhizobiales; family Xanthobacteraceae. The sequence goes on along the minus strand of JAKFYO010000093.1, from coordinate 3,687 downwards.
GTCCCCTCGCTCGATCCGATCACGGTCGCGCAGTTGCAGGGGCCGAATGTCATCCGCGCACCGCGCTACGTCACCGAGGACGAAAAGCCTCAGCCGCGCAATCGCAATGCGCGCAGGCAGCCGCAGCAGCAACAGTGGGACGATGAGCAAGAGGCGCCGCCGCGCCACTATCAGCGCCAGCAGCCGGTCGCACAGTACCAGCAACAGCAGCAGCCGCAATATTACACGCAGCAGCAACAGCCCCGCACCGATCTCGGCGGCGGCTTCATCGAATTTCTCGTGACCGGCAACAGCAATCCGCGCCAGCGCGTCGAGCAGCAGCCGAACTATTACTATCCGCCGCAGCAGCAGTATCAGCAGCAGCCGATGCACTATCAGCGTCAGGCGCCGGCCTATCAGCAGCCGCTGAATGTCGCCCGCGCCGATCCGCAGGAGCAGCCGCAGCGTCCGTCGTTCGACCCGCGCTTCGAGCGCACCGACGTCGAGTACAAGAGCGACCAGCCGGTCGGCTCGATCATCATCGATACGCGCACGCGCTATCTCTATCTCATTCAGCCGAACGGCCGCGCGATCCGCTACGGCGTCGGCGTCGGCCGCCCCGGCTTCGAATGGAAGGGCGTGAAAACCGTCAGCGCCATGAAGGAATGGCCGGACTGGCGTCCGCCTGCGGAAATGCGTTTGCGCCAGCCGTATCTGCCGGAACACATGCCCGGCGGACCGAACAATCCGCTCGGCGCGCGCGCTCTCTATCTCGGCTCGTCGCTCTATCGCATTCACGGCTCGAACGAGCCGCACACCATCGGCAGCGCGGTTTCCTCGGGCTGCTTCCGGATGCGCAACCAGGACGTGATCGATCTTTATGGCCGCGTCAAAGTCGGCGCGCGGGTCGTCGTACTTTAGCTTGCTGCATGATCTTATCCGAAAACCGCTTCACACTTTTCGGGATCATGCAGTGAAACTACAGTAGCGCCGCGAGCATTGAGCCGCGCGGCAAAAGAAGCGAGCCGCTCTTTTAAGAGCGGCCCGTTTTTATTTCAGAATGTGCGCAGTACTTATGCTGCGATGATCAGCTTATACGCCGGGATCGTCAGGAACTCAGCGAACTCATGCGCGAGCGACATTTCGCGGAAGAGATCGATCGCTTCCCGGAAACGCCCACCGTCATAGGCTGAGTGACCGATCGCATCGCGCACCTTGGACATTTCGTCCTTCAGCACCGACTCGAACAATTCCTGCGTCACCTCGCGGCCGTCCGCGAGCTTCGCGCGGTGATAGAGCCACTGCCAGACCTGCGCGCGGCTGATCTCGGCGGTCGCGGCATCTTCCATCAAATGATAGAGCGGCACCGCGCCGCGTCCGCGCAGCCAGGCTTCGATGTACTGAATACCGACGCGAATGTTCTGGCGCAGGCCTTCTTCGGTACGCTCGCCATTATGCATCTCGAGCATCTGGTCGCGCGTAACCTGCACGTCGCGGCGTAGTTTATCGAGCTGGTTCGGCGTCTTCATCAGGCGATTGAAGACTTCGGAAGCCACCGGCACGAGATCCGGATGCGCAACCCAAGTGCCGTCGTGACCGTCACCGGCCTCGCGTTCCTTGTCCTGGCGCACCTTGGTGAAGGCGGCTTCGTTTTTCACCGCATCGCCGCGCACCGGAATTTGCGCGGCCATGCCGCCCATCGCGAAAGCGCCACGGCGGTGACAGGTGCGGATCAAGAGCAGCGAGTACGCACGGAGGAATGCACGGTCCATCGTCATCACGCCGCGATCGGGCGTGAGGAAGCGCTTGTTCTTTCCGAGGCGCTTGATGAACGAGAAGATGTAATCCCAGCGGCCGCAGTTGAGGCCCGCGATATGATCGCGAAGTTCGTACAGGATTTCGTCCATCTCGAAGGCCGCAGGCAGCGTCTCGATCAGTACCGTTGCCTTGATCGTGCCCTTCGGCATTTTCAGCTTGCGCTGGGCATAGACGAAAACGTCGTTCCAGAGTTTCGCTTCCTGATGACTTTCGATCTTCGGAAGATAGAAGTACGGACCGGAGCCCGCTGCGCGCGAGCGCTGCGCGTTGTGGAAGAAATAAAGCGCGAAGTCGAATAGCGCGCCGGATACCGGCTTGCCGCCGACCGTCACGTGATCTTCCATCAGATGCCAGCCGCGCGGGCGCACGACAAGCGTCGCGAGCTTGGAGCCGAGTTTGTATTCCTTCTTGGTGGTGGCATCGACGAAGTCGATCTTGCCGTCCCAGCGATCCTTGAGGTTGATCTGGCCTTCGATCAGGTTATCCCAGCTCGGCGAGCAGGCATCTTCGAAGTCGGCCATGAAAACTTCGGCGCCGGAGTTCAGCGCGTTCACGACCATCTTGCGGTCGACCGGGCCGGTGATTTCGACGCGGCGGTCGAGCAGATCTTTCGGGAGCTTGCCGACCTTCCAGTCGCTTTCGCGGATCTTGCGCGTCTCGTTCAGGAAGTCCGGCAATTCGCCCTTGTCGAAGCGCGACTGGCGCCTGTTGCGCGCAACGATCAGGTCGGCGCGCTTCTTCTCGAATTTTTTGTGAAGTTCCGCGACGAAGGCGAGCGCTTCCTTCGTGAGAATCTCGTCGAAGCGCGGTCCGCGCGGCGCGCGAATGGTGACGCCGCCAATCCGCAGACCCGGTGTCTTCGGAGCCGCTTTCGGCTTCTTGGCAAAGGCCTTTTTGGCGGGCTTCTTCGCTGCCTTCTTCACCACTTTGGCCTTGGTCGTTTTCTTGGCGCTGCGGGCGGGTTTGGCCTTGCCCTTACGCTTTGACTTCTTCGCGGGGGCCATCGGCCTTCTCCCTTGGGATTAAAGTGGCGGGGTTATGCCACAAACCCTCCGGGGGATTCCAGCCATCCAGAGCATTTGGTTTCGGGCCGCCGGTCGCCCAATCCAGCAATTCCACGGTGTGCAGGATCGGCCAATCGAGGCTTGCCCCAATCTGCACCATGCAGCCCACGTTTCCGGTTGCAATCAGGCCCGCGCCGGTGGAGCGGACATTCGCGACCTTGCGCTCGCGCAGGCGGCCCGCGATCTCGGGCTGGAGCATGTTGTAGGTTCCGGCAGACCCGCAGCAGAGGTGCCCTTCGGGCACGTCGCGCACCTCGAAGCCCATTCCGGAGAGCAGCTTCTTCGGCTCCCGCGTGATCTTCTGGCCATGCTGCATCGAGCAGGCCGAGTGATAGGCAACCGGCAGCTTGATCGGTTGGTATCCATTCAATTCGAGCGTCGAAAGATACTCGGTGATGTCGCGCGCAAGCGAGGACACTTTCGCGGCCTTCTCCGCGTAGGCATCGTCGGTGCGCAACATGAAGCCATAGTCCTTGACCGTCGTGCCGCAACCCGAGGCCGTAATCAGGATTGCATCCAGTCCGCCGTTTTCGATCTCAAGGGTCCAGGCATCGACATTGTTCTTCACGAAGTCATGCGCCTCGTGCTCGCGGCCCATGTGATGCGAAAGCGAGCCGCAGCAGGCTTCGCCCTTGGGCAGCACGACTTCGATGCCGTGGCGCGTGAGGAGCCGGATCGTCGCTTCGCGGATCGAGGGATTCACTACCTGATCGACGCAACCGGACATCAAGGCGACGCGGCCCCTCTTCGTTCCGAGCGGCGGGTAGACGTGCTGGACCGGCGTGGTTTTCTTCGGCAGCGAGCGTGGCGCCAACGTGAGCATCGC
>JAKFYO010000145.1 GCA_021730825.1 Hyphomicrobiales bacterium | reverse complement strand
TTCGTAGTTACTTCGCGAGCACCTGCTACGAATGAAAAGAACAGCGCCGAAAAAACAGGCAGACGCCGGAGAGAGCGAACGCTTCTTCCGCGACGTCGCGCGCGATAACCGGCTGATCCTGGAGGCGGCGGGCGAAGGCATCTATGGCGTCAACGCCGAGGGCAAGACCACCTTCGTCAATCCCGCCGCCGCGCGCATGCTCGGATGGAGCGCCGACGAGTTGCTCGGCAAGGACATGCACACGAGCGTGCATCACAGCCACTCTGACGGCTCCCATTATCACAACCACGACTGTCCGATTTACGCGGCCTTCCGCGACGGCGCGGTTCATGAAGTCGCGGACGAAGTGTTCTGGCGCAAGGACGGCTCGTTCTTCTTCGTCGAATACACATCGACGCCGATCAAGGACCGCGATGTCGTGGTTGGCGCGGTTATCGTGTTTCGCGATATTTCGCAGCGGCGCGAGGCGGACATGAAACTTCGCGATGCGCTTTCCGAAGTGGGGCGGCTGCGCGAAAAGCTGGAACGCGAGAACGCTTACCTACAGGAAGAAATCCGGATCGAAGGCAATCGCCGCGGCATCATCGGCAAGAGTCCGGCGATGCAGCAGATCCTCCGCCAGATCGAGATCGCGGCTTCGGCGCGCTCGAACGCGCTGATCGCGGGCGAAGCGGGCACCGGCAAAGAACTGATCGCCCGCGCAATCCATGAAGCAAGTTTACGCGGCGAAGGGCCATTTATTCGCATCAACTGCACCACCCTTTCTTGCGCGGAGCCCGAAAGCGAATTACTCGGCGACCCTTCGCGCAACCGTTCCGGACGCATCGAGCTTGCCGAAGGCGGCACGCTTTATCTCGAAGAAGTCGGCGACCTGCCGCCCGAGGCGCAGGACCGGCTTTTGCAACTGCTCGAACAAGGCGATCTGCAAGCTCCCGGTGACGGCGGCACGCGCAAGCTGGATGTGCGGATCATTGCTGCGAGCAGCCGCGACCTGAAAGCGGCGGCGAAGCGCGGCAGCTTCCGGAACGAACTCTATTATCTCCTGAACGTGATTGCGCTCGAGGCGCCAGCACTCCGCGAGCGGCGCGACGATATTCCGTTGCTCGCGGCGCACTTTCTGTCCGGCGTCAGCCGCAAACTACGCGTCTCCTCCGCGTTGAAAATTTCCGAACCCGACATGCACCGGCTTACGCAATATAACTGGCCGGGTAATGCGCGCGAGTTGCAGAACGTCATCGAACGCGGGGCGATCCTTGCCCGCGGTGGACAAATCCGCATCGATTTGCCGGAGCCCGTACCCGCACACCGGATTGCAAATGCCGCGGCGGAAGTGGTTACCGAAGACGCGCGTCGCGACCGCGACCGCACGAATATCGTGGCGGCGCTGGAAGCCTGCGGCGGCAAGATCTTCGGGCATGGCGGGGCCGCCGAACTCCTCGGCCTCAAGCCAACCACGCTTGCGTCCCGCATCAAGTCGCTCGGCATTCGCTACCGCAAGTCTGCGTTTCGCGAGCCGCGCCCGCATTAACGCTCTCCCGCAACGCGAGAAGCACTGGTAGTACCGCGGCTTCCGCGCGGGCAGCGGCCCTGTATAGTCAGCAATCCTTTTCCGCCGCCCGGTCTCCCGACATGAAACAGATTGCTTTGGTCCTGCGCACGTTCTTCGCGCTCGCAGTCCCCTATTTCCGCTCCGAGGAAAAATGGCGCGCACGCGCGTTGCTGCTCGGCGTGATCGTTTCCGAATTCGGCGTGGTCTACGCATTGGTCGCCTTCAATCACTGGAATGCGTATTTCTTCAACGCGATCCAGAACCGCGACTGGGACGGCTTCATGTTCGCGCTTCTGTTGTTCTGCGGGATCGCGCTCTGGACCGCGGCTGCGACCATGGCGCAGTTTTTCTTCGGGCAGACGCTGATCATGTATTGGCGGCGCTGGATGACGGAGCAGTACGTCAACCGCTGGATGGCCGACGGCCGCCATTACCGGATGCGCGTGTTGGGCCACGACGTCGACAACACGCATCTTCGTATCGCGAACGACATTCTGATCTTTCTCCAGAAGACGCACGATCTCGGCTACAATTTTCTCGGCAGCCTGATTGCGCTCGTTTCCTTCGCATACATTCTGTGGGGCCTTTCCAGCCTCGCGCCCTTCGTTATCTTCGGGGTCGATTATGCCTTCCCCGGCTATCTGTTCTGGATTGCGGTCTTGTATGCGGCGGTCGGCACCCTGATCGCGCATTGGATCGGCAAACCGCTGATCGGCTACAACTTCAACCAGCAGCGCTTCGAATCCGATTATCGTTTCGCAATCACCCGCGCGTGGGATCATTCGGAGCCGGTCGCGCTGATGCGCGGCGAAAAAATCGAGCGCGAGGTGCTCGGCACGCGTTTCGGCAATCTTGTGCGCAACTGGACGCGGCTGATCCGCCGTCAGTCCGGGCTAACGTTCTTCGTCACCGGCTATACGCAGTGGTCGCTGGTATTTCCGACGCTGGTCGCAAGCCCCGCTTATTTCATGGGCGCGATTCCGCTGGGCTCGCTGATGCAGGGCGCGCTTGCCTTCCAGCGCGTCGATATCGCGTTCGCGTTCTTCCTGCACTCCTACGCAAAGATCGCCGAGTGGAAGGCGAGCATGGACCGTATCGCGCAACTCGACGCGGCGCTTTCCGAAGTCGACCAGCCGCAGCAGACTGAACAAATTTCAATCGACGCCCACCACGAAGGTGCCCTCGACGTAAGCGATCTTGTGGTGACCTTGCCTTCGGGCCGCGCGATTGCAGCGCTCGATAGACTCTCGCTCAGTCCCGGCGGCCGCACGCTGCTCACGGGACATTCCGGCGCCGGCAAATCGAGCATCCAGCGCGCGCTTGCCGGTATCTGGTCGCTCGGTAGAGGCAAGGTCGCACTCCCGCACGACAACGTGCTCGCGATGCCGCAGCGCTTTTACTTCCCGCTAGGGAGCCTCCGAACCGTCATCACCTACCCGACGCCCGCGGACAAAGTGGACGATGCGAAGCTACGCGAGGTGCTGGCCCAGGTCGGCCTCGGCTATCTCTCCGAACGGTTAGATGAAGAAGCCGAATGGGGCGCGATGCTTTCCGGCGGCGAGCAGCAACGCGTGGCTTTTGCCCGCGCCATCCTGCGCGATCCCGCGATCCTCATTCTCGACGACTCCACATCCAATCTCGACGGCGAGGCGACCAAACAGATGTACGAGGCGGTCGACAAGAATTTGCCGCGAAGCATGGTGATATCGCTCGCCCGGACGGACGCGCTTCGCGCGCTGCATAAAGATACCGTTGCCTTGCCGCCCGCCGCGGCGCGTGCGACGTAACGGAAAAGGGAAGCTGCCTATGAGCAAGATGAGCTACTACACGGACTTCTGGGGCATGAATTACGACATCTGCCCCTGCGACGTACACGTCACCGATTACCTTGAAGCCCGCAACGTGAAAGACGCGAATGTCTTCCACTTCGGCACCGGCACGCATCATCATGTCGGCATCCGCTGCCATGAGAACGGCTCAGGCAACCGGGTGCTCGGCATTACGGCTTCGATTGAAGAAGCGGAAGCTTATGTGAAGCTCGCAATCGAGCGGCCGGAAGTCTCGCGCGGCTACAAAGCCTTCTTCGGCGACATCTACGTGCTGGAGCCGAAACTATTGCCGAACTTCGACGCGGTCGCGCTCGTGCATCTTTGCGAGTTCCGTGCGCCCGCGATGGACGAGTATGACGGCCTCACCGACCGGCAGTTGGTCGATCTGTTCACCGCGAAGCTCAATCCCGGCGGACACATGATTTTCTACACGAAGTCGATGGCCTGGGAGCGCGCACAGCCGATCGTCGAACAATGGGCGAAAGAGAGCGGATTCGAGAAGACCGAAGAATTCAAGACACTCGCGATCTACCGCAAGAAAAAGTAAGCGGCGGCCAAATCATGAGAGCGTTTTTCTGCCGGGCTTATGGCGGTCCGGAAGTCCTCGAATTGCGCGAGGCGGAAACGCCGTCGCCAAAAGATGACGAGATTCTCGTCAAGATCGTCGCGACTACCGTGAATTCCGGCGACGTGCGTATCCGCGGCGCGCGGTTTCCGAAGGGTATGGGCCTCATCGGCAAGCTTGCGCTCGGTATCTCGGCGCCGCGCCAGCCTGTGCTCGGCACCGAGCTTTGTGGCATTGTCGTAGCGGTCGGCAGCAAAGTCACCCGCTTTCGCGAAGGCGATGAAGTGTTTGCTTTTCCGGGTGTGAAGCTCGGCTGCCACGCCGAGTACCGCACCCTGCAAGAAAACCAGCGCGTATTCGCGAAGCCAAAGAACTTGTCGTTTGCCGAAGCCGCGTCGATTTCGTTCGGCGGCAGCACGGCACTGCATTTCATCCGCAAAGCCAATTTGCGCGCAGGCGAGAAAATTCTCGTGATCGGCGCTTCCGGCGCCGTTGGCAGTGCCATCGTGCAGATCGCAAACCACCTCGGTGCGGAAGTAACTGCGGTAACAAGCACGGACAATGTAGAACTCGTACGATCGCTGGGTGCTTTGAACGTCATCGACTATCGCCACGAGAATTTCGCGGCGAGCGGCGAGACTTACGACGTCATCGCGGAAACGACGGGCGAGCACACATTCGCCGATTGCAGGAATTCGCTAAAACCCGGCGGGCGCTTTCTCGCGATTGCTGCCGGTGTCCCGGACATGCTGGCGATGATCTGGTCTTCCAAGCTCTACGGCAAGCGCGTGATCGCAGGACCGGCCGGAGAGTCGAACGACCTCGTGCAGCAAATCGGCGAATGGGCCGAAGCGGGAATCCTGAAACCCGTGATAGACCGGCACTACCGTTTCGACCAACTTCCCGAAGCGCATGCCTATGTCGATACCGGCCGCAAGAAGGGCAGCGTCATCGTCGAGCTCGCGCCTTAAGTGAGCAGCACTATACTTAAGATCAAACTGGAGGCCCCTTGTGACCCTTCGTATTGGCAGCCCGGTACTCGCATTCTATTGCGCGATCTGGGCCGGCATCGTGATCGGCGTATCGTTCATCGCGACTGTCGCGAAGTTCGGAGCGCCTTCGCTGACCCGCCCGATAGCGCTCGATGTCGGGGCGCATACTTTCGCAATGCTCGCCCGGATCGAATGGGGGCTTGCCGCCCTGCTCCTGCTTTTGATCTTGGCCGCGGGTGCGAACCGACTGCGCCTGATCTTTTTCATCCTGATTGCCGCGATCCTGCTCGGCGAAGCACTCTGGCTGTTTCCGCAGCTTAACGCGCGCACCGCGCTCGTAATTGCCGGGCAAACACTCCCGCCCTCGCCGCTGCATGCGATTTCGGTCACGGCCGAAACCACAAAAGTGATCCTGCTTGCGCTGTTTGCAATTTTCGAGAGCCGCGAACGGCAATAAGACGGGAAAGCTTTGCCGCCATGAATGGTACAGTTGGGTGGGCTCGAACCACCGACCTCCGGATCCACAATCCGGCGCTCTAACCAACTGAGCTACAACTGCACGAGTACCGGCTGGCCCTAGGGCGCCGATGCGGGCGGAATGTCTTTCAAACCGCCGTGCAATGCAAGGGTTCGCGGAAAATCCTTGAAAAACAACGAAGCCCGGACATTTCGGCCCGGGCTTCGCTTGATTTCGTGCGTTTGGCTTAGGCCGAGAACTTGAAGTTCTTCGACACGCCGGTCTTGATCGGCTCCGAGGTCTCGGTCGCGATCTTCTGGGCGAGCGCCGAGAGTTCCTTGGTCTGCGCAGTCAGCGTTTCGAACTGTGCGCGGAAATGCGCGGTCGAAATCTCGGCGGCTTCGGCAAGCGTCTTGGTGCCGAAAATCGCAGCCGTGAAATCGAACGAAGCGTTGACGTTCGCACGAAGCGCGTCGAGCGCCTTCATGTTGAACTCGGTCGCGCCCTTGGAGGCGGCGGTATAGGTGTTTTCGAGAAGATCGGTCGTTTCTTCGGCGGCCGCCTTCATCTTGTCGTAGCCTTCCTTGGCCTGCTTCACGCCCTTTTCGGCGAACTCGCGGACCATCTCCGGCACTTCAACTTTCGGCATTTCGAATTTGGGCATCTCGGTCATGGCTATGGTTCCTGCCTGGATAACAACACACGCGAACGGATCGTTCGCGGCTCCACCAGTCTTGAGGAAACGCTTTAGCACGACTTTTGTTGCATCGCAACATAAATATTGCAATGCACTATAAAGTGGTGAAGCCGTTCAGGTTCTCGGCTTGGTGGCTTCGCGTGCCGCTGTTTGGACCTGTTCGCTCATGGCCTTGGTCTGTTCGCTGAGCTTCTGCATCGAATCTTTCGCAAATTCG
>JAKFYO010000234.1 GCA_021730825.1 Hyphomicrobiales bacterium | reverse complement strand
GTCGTTGGCCAGCGCGTGATCCCTTGGATGCTGCACTGGATCGCGCACACTGGATCGCGCGAACTGTTCAGGCTTGCGGTACTCGCAATCGCGCTCGGTATTGCTTACGCGGCATCGACACTCTTTGGCGCGTCGTTCGCGCTCGGCGCGTTCTTCGCAGGCATGGTGATGAGCGAGTCGCCGCTGTCGCAACGCGCAGCGGAAGAAACGCTCCCGCTTCGCGACGCGTTCGCCGTGCTGTTTTTCGTCTCGGTCGGGATGCTGTTCAACCCTGGCATCCTCACGCAACACCCTTGGCTGCTTGCCGGTACAATATTCATTATTGTTTTCGGAAAGTCGGCAGCAGCATTCCTGATTGTGCGTGCGTTCAAATATCCGACTTCCACCGCCCTGATAATTTCCGCATCGCTCGCGCAGATCGGCGAATTCTCTTTCATCCTCGCCGGGCTCGGCGTGACGTTGAAATTGATGCCGCAGACCGGTCTAGATCTCATCCTTGCCGGCGCGATCATTTCGATCATGCTCAATCCGTTCGTGTTCCAGGCGATCGACTGGATCAAGCCGCGGCTCGAAAAGCGCAAAGCGAAACCGGAAGAAGAGATCGCAAGTCCGGTCGAGGCACCCGAAGAGCCGGCCGAAATTCTCGAACCCACAAAGCTGCAAAATCACGCGGTTGTCGTCGGCTATGGGCGCGTCGGTTCGCATATCGGCGATAGCCTGCACCAGCAGAGCATCCCATATCTGGTGATCGAAGATCGGGCGGATGTGGTGAAGCAGCTTCGCGCGCGCGGCATCGAAGTATTCTTCGGTAACGCGGCCTCGCCGGAATTGATTGCCGCCGCGAACCTGCCGCAGGCAAAAACTCTGTTCGTGGCAATCCCTGAGAGTTTTGAAGCGGGCCAGATCGTAGAGCAGGCGCGTAAGGCGAACGCGTCGCTCGAGATCATCGCGCGGGCGCATTCGGACGCGGAAAAAGATAACCTCGATAAGTTAGGAGCGAGCTACACCGTCATGGGCGAGCGCGAAATCGCGCAGGGCATGATGGATTATGCGATGAAGAAGCCGGCTTAGGCGGACTACTCAGCCGCCTGCATTTCGCCGCGAATGACGGAGCGCAGCGCGTCGATCGGCTTTTTCGTCTTGCCGTCTGCGAAATGCCAATAAGTCCAGCCGTTGCAGGCTTCTAAATTCTGCGCGAGCGCGCCCATCTTGTGGATGGACCCGACTTGGGCACCCAACTGGATCGAACCGTCGGGCCGCACGGTCGCGCGCACCTTGCCTTTGGAATCGGTCAGTTCAGTGCCGGCGCCGATCAACCCGCGCTCGACCACGCTTGCGAAAGCAACGCGCGGCGCTTCCCGCGCGGTCATGAACGGAACGAGCGAGGCCTCCGGATAGGGCACGACTTCCGCGATCCGCGCTTCCGCGGCTTTCGCATAGGTTGTCTCCCGTTCGATGCCGATAAAGCGGCGCGAGAGTTTCTTCGCGACAGCGCCGGTGGTGCCGGAGCCGAAGAAGGGATCGAGCACGACATCGCCGGGCTTGGTCGAGGAGAGCAGGACGCGTGCGAGCAGCGACTCCGGCTTCTGCGTCGGATGCACTTTGTCGCCGTCTTTATCTTTGAGGCGCTCGGCGCCGGTGCAGAGCGGCAGCGTCCAGTCGGAGCGCACCTGCACGTCTTCGTTGCCGGCTTTCAGCGCTTCGTAGTTAAAGACGTATTTGCGCGCCTTCTCGTCGCGCGCGGCCCAGATCAGGGTTTCGTGGGCGTTGGTGAAGCGGCGGCCACGGAAGTTCGGCATCGGATTCACTTTGCGCCACACCACATCGTTCAGGATCCAGAAGCCGATGTCCTGGAGCGCGGTGCCGACGCGGAAGATGTTGTGATACGAGCCGATGACCCAGAGCGTGGCATTCGGCTTCATCGCGCGGCGCGCAGCCTGCAGCCATTGGCGCGTGAAGTCGTCATAGACTTCGAAGCTCGAGAATTGGTCCCACGCATCGTCGACCGCGTCGACCTTGGATTGGTCGGGCCGTGAAAGATCGCCGCGAAGCTGCAAGTTATAGGGGGGGTCCGCGAAAACGAGATCGACCGAGGCCTCGGGAAGTTTCAGCAATTCCTCGACGCAATCGCCGACGATGATGCGATTGTGTTCGAGACCCGGAAGATCGGGCTTGGAAGCTGAACGGGGCGCCCTACTGGGCGCCCCGATACGCGAGACTCGCATACGCAATACCGGTACTCGTTACGCAACCAAACAGAAGCGCACCATGCCCGGTCAGGGTAAAAGCGTAGTAAATGCAAAGTGTTAACGGCTGTTAGGGATTTGGCGGTTAAGCCGCGAACAAATCCATCTGATCGCCCCGCGAAACGGGCTTTTTGAACAGCGCGGTGGTGAGGCGATAGCTGCGCCGGTTAAGGCCGAGCTTGTTGCAGGCAAGCTCGAAGCGCCGCCCGATCGACCACGCGTAAGGGCCGGTGCCGGTCTGGCGCAGGCCCCAGGTCGGGTCGTAATCCTTGCCGCCGTGAATGTCGCGGATCAGCGAGATCACGTGCTTTTCTTTGTCAGGAAAATGCTCGCGCAGCCATTCGCGGAACAGGTCTTTGATCTCGAACGGCATCTTCAGCATCACGAAGCCGGCTTCGACCGCGCCGTTCGCAGCGCCCGCGTCGAGCAGCCGCTCGATTTCGGCGTCATTGATCGCGGGCACAATGGGTGCGGTCATGATCGCGGTCGGTACGCCGGCGCGCGAAAGCTCGCGGATCGCTTCGAGACGTTTTGTGGGCGTCGAGGCGCGCGGCTCCATCGCGCGCGCGAGCTTGGGGTCGAGTGTCGTCACCGATAGCGCGACTTTGGCAAGACCCTTCGCGGCCATCTCCGAGAGAATATCGAGATCGCGAAGCACGAGAACGGATTTCGTGACGATGCCGACCGGATGCTTCGCATCGCGCAGCACTTCAAGAATGCGGCGCGTGAGCTTCCATTTGCGTTCGATCGGCTGATAGGGGTCGGTGTTCGTGCCCATCGCAATCGTCCGCGGCGTGTAGCTAGCAGCCGCCAGTTCTTTCCGGAGCAATTCCGGCGCGTCCGGCTTCACGAACAACTGCGTCTCGAAATCGAGGCCCGCCGACATGCCGTGATAGGTGTGCGTCGGCCGTGCGAAGCAATAGATGCAGCCGTGTTCGCAGCCGCGATAGGGGTTGATCGAGCGGTCGAAGCCGAGATCGGGCGACTGGTTGCGGTTGATGATTTTCCGCGCGCGCTCCTCGCGCTCGACCGTCTTGAACGGAGGCAGGTCGTCCAGCGACTGCCAGCCGTCGTCGAAGGGGATCAGTGCTGCTGTCTCGTAGCGGCCGCTGGTATTTGACACGGCACCGCGCCCACGGCGGCGCTCGTTGCCGACGGTGGTCGAAAGCATGCCGTCCGCGCTTTCCGGCGCGGGGTCGGCTTCTCTGCGGTCGATTTCAAATCTGTCGTCCACGGCAGCTTCTCCAATGGAATGAAATCCTAGTCCTAAAATGAGAACAAAACAAGAACAAGATGTAGAGGCAAAATCGGCTTCTCTCCAAGGTCTTGTTTTCGGGGAACGCCCAACACAACGCGGACGCTGCAACAACGCGCGGAAGCGCCATGTGGTTGCATCGCTCCGTGCGCGCAAGGGCGGACCGAGGCAGGTGATTCGCTTGCGTTTGCCTGCGCGCGCGACCGTGCAGGTCGCCCGTCTGCCGCTCGACGCAAAAGTCGAGATTTCGGCGATCGCAGTAAAATAGTAGAACCTTCGCGGCCCTGCGCTTCGTAAACGCGGCGCAGGGCATGCGAGGAAGATTGAACTTCATGAAGTGCTCGCTTTGATCAGCGTCGTCATTCCCACGCTCGACTCGGAGCGCCAGATCGTCCCGACTTTGTCCGCGCTGGTTTCAGGCGCGGCAGCGGGCATCGTGCGCGATGTCGTGCTCGCCGACGGCGGTTCGAAAGACGAGACCGAAGCGGTGGCCGATGCTGCCGGATGTATTTTCGTGCAGACCGATCCGGATCTCGGCGTGCGGCTGCGCGATGGCGCGAAAGCCGCGATGCGCGGCGAGTGGCTGCTCTTTCTCGATCCGGGTGGAATGCTGGAAGAAGGCTGGACGCGAGAGGTCAGGAAATTCCTCGACACGATCGGCCGCGCAGGCCAAGCCGACCGGCGTGCTGCGACCTTCCGGCTTGCCTATGAAGGTTTCGGCATGAAACCGCGGCTTGCAGAGGCTGCGGCGAGCGCGCGGCTCGTACTCACGGGCCGACCGCGCGCGGAGCAGGGGCTCCTGATCTCGAAGCTGCTCTATCAAAAAATCGGCGGCCACCAGAAAGGCGCGAACGCGCATAAGCGCCTGATCGCAAAGCTCGGCCGCATGCGGATCGTGAAGCTGCGCTCTCGTGTGCTGCTGGAGAGCCCGGACGAATAGTTGACTCCGTCAAGTATCTGGCCGATGCTTCAGGAATGCCCAAGGCAAGCCTGAAGCGCATCGACGCTGTCCGCAATTTCAACCGCGCTTACACCCGCAGGCTTGGCGTGCTCGACGAGGGTTTCCTCGATACGCAGTTTTCGCTGACCGAAGCGCGCGTGCTGCACGAACTTTCCGAGGGCGAAAAAACCGCGAGCGAAATTTGCCGCACGCTCGGTCTGGACGCCGGTTATCTGAGCCGGATGCTGGATCGCTTCGCGAAAGCGAGGCTTATTTCGCGTAGCAGCTCGGCGGAAGACGCGAGAAGTATTCTCGTTACGCTCACGCGCCTCGGCTATTCGGCCTATGCGCCGCTAGAGGCACGCTCCCGCGATCGTGTCGGCGAAATGCTCGGTACGCTTCCGTCGAGCGGGCAGGCGCAACTTCTCGACGCCATGAAAGCCGTGGCCGCGCTTACGGGCGCGGAAAACGCTTCTCCGAAAATTTCTCTACGCGGCCATCGCGCGGGCGACATGGGCTGGATCACCATGCGTCACGCCGCGCTCTACGACGAAGAGTACGGCTACGGCCCGCAGTTTGAAGCGCTGGTCGCGGATATTTGCGCGGAGTTTCTGAAGAACTACCAGCCGAAATGGGAATGCTGTTGGGTCGCGGAATTGAACGGCGTGCCTGTGGGCTCTGTCTGCCTCGTGCGCGCGGACGCGAAAACCGCGAAGCTGCGGCTGATGTTTTTGGAGCCTTGGGCGCGCGGCAAGGGGGTAGCGCAGAAGCTTGTCGAGGAGTGCATCGTCTTCGCGAAGAAGTGCCGCTACGAAAAAATTATGCTCTGGACGCAGAGTGAGTTGGTCGCTGCGCGCAAACTATACGCGAATGCGGGTTTCAGGCTTATTGCGACGAAGCCGCATGCAGACTTCGGCAAGAAGTTAGTCGGTGAAACGTGGGAACTCGTCATTCCGGGGCGCGAGCGATAGCGAGCGAACCCGGAACCCAGAAGCTACTGGCGCAAGCCGTTTATGTTGCTCTGGATTCCGGATCGGCGCGTTCCGCGCCGTCCGGAATGACAAGAATAACTAGTGCCCCGTTTCCTTGACCCACATCTTCTTGGCTAGCGGTCCGGTGTCGCCATCTTCTTCTACGTAATAAACTTCCGTGCCGCGAACGAGATAATCGAAGTTGCCCGACAGAATAGAGTTACGGTGGAAGTAGAGGAGCGAGCCGTCTTTGTTCAAAAGGTAGCCGTAGTCCTGTAACGGATAAATTTCCGCAACCTGACCGAAGAAACGCTCTTCGCCGCCTTCCGCCTGCACGCGCCCGTTCGACTTGCGCATTTCTTTCAGGTCTTGAAGGCGGCGCTCGGCGATGCGGAACGCCTCGTGAATGGCGTTGCTCAAATCCGGTGTCTGGAATTTGCGTTGCAGATGATCGGGCTCGTGCGCGACCACGACATTCTTTTGGCCCGGAATTCCGAGTTCGATCCGCACCACAGGCGGGATCGAGTGATTGTCGTTGTCCGCGCGCCGGTCCACGCGCACTCGGCAAGAGGTAATGCGGTCGTAAATCTCCTCGAGGTCCGCGACATGTGCGCGGATGACCTCGTCTGCGGCCTGCGATTTGTCGATGTTGTGATAGGAGATTTCGAGCGGAACTTGCATTGCTTCCTCGCGCCGCCCTCAACCCGTGAAGGAAAAAGCTAGAAACGAAGTTGGTTCCGAATGAGGCGCGATGGAACTTCTATTGTGGCCTGTCGTCGCGGGTAATCAGCCGTGCGCCCCGTTGATAGGTGACGTAGCTCCAGAGCCAGGTCATCGCGACCATCAGCCGGTTCCGGATGCCGATCAGGAAATAGATGTGCGCGACCGACCAGAA
>JAKFYO010000074.1 GCA_021730825.1 Hyphomicrobiales bacterium | reverse complement strand
AGATTCGCCCCGCCTCCGAATCCGACCTGCCCGCGATTCTCGCGATCTATAACGACGCGGTCGAGAACACGACCGCGATCTGGAACGAGACACCGGCCGATCTCGCGAACCGGAAGGCGTGGTTCGCGGAGCGAACCGCCAAGGGCTTTCCGGTGCTGGTCGCTGAACGGGATGGCGTGATCGGTTACGGCTCGTTCGGCGATTTTCGTCCCTTCGAGGGCTATCGCGTGACGGTCGAGCATTCGGTCTATGTCGACAAACAGGCGCGCGGGCAGGGTGTAGGCGAAGCGCTTCTGGATGCGCTGATTCAAGAGGCCCAGCGGCTGGAGAAGCACAACATGATCGGCGGCATCGATGCGTCGAACGCGCCGTCGATCGCGCTGCATGTGAAATTAGGTTTTGAGGAAGTCGGCCGCATGCCGGGCGTCGGCACCAAGTTCGGCCGTCGGCTCGATCTGCTTCTGATGCAGAAGGTGCTGTAGCTAACCGACGGCTTTCAGTTTCGGCGGCTCCACCGCGAACGGCTGCAACGCAAGCTTCTTGCCTTTGCTCACGATGATCAGGTGGTTCGCGGGCACCGGATTCCAGAAGGTGCGGTCCATATCCAACGGTTCAGACACGATCAGCGATGCGTCGCCGATGTCGCGATAATAAAGCGAAGTCGCGGTGTCGTCGGACGCGTAGCGGAATGCGAACAGGTTCTGCCCGTCGGAGAGTGCCGCAGTGAAACGCACCGGCTTTTCGGTGCCGCTCTTCTTCACGATGTCGGTCACGATAGCCATGGTGCGCGCGGTCGCGCCGACCGGATCGTTTTCCATACCCGCAGAAAGGATCGCGAGAAACACGGCTTCGGAATCGGTGGTGCCGAAGCGGCGCGGATAGAATTTGTCGTCGATCAGCGCTTCAACCTGGCGCCGGATCAGCGGCCATTCGCCGATCGAGCCGTTATGCATGAACATCCACGGTCCATAGGAAAACGGATGGCAGTTCGGCCGCGTGGTCGCGGTGCCGGTGCTCGCGCGGATATGCGCGAAGAAAAGTTTCGAGCGGATGTGGCGGCAGAGATTGCGCACGTTGTCGTCCGACCAGGCGGGGCGGATTTCCCGGTAGATACCCGGTTCGGATTCGCGCGGGGTGTACCAGCCAAGACCGAAGCCGTCGCCGTTCGTGGCACCTTCGGATTCCAGTGCATGCAGGCTTTGATGAATGAGGGAGTGGTCAGGCGCGGTGACGTAGCGCTCAAGCGCGGTCTCTACGCCCCGATAGGCAATCCAGCGGCACATTCTTTAGCCCAACGCGCGAGCGCGCGATTCAGTTCTGCCAGCCCCTTGCGACTCATATCTTACTCTAAACCGGCGAAGTTGTGACGTGCTTTGCGAGAAGAGCGTGAACAAAACGAAATCGCGGAGCGCTTTTGGCGCCCCGCGATCACAAAAGTTAACAGATTGAGTCGGGTAG
Organism: Hyphomicrobiales bacterium; assembly: GCA_021730825.1. Taxonomy (GTDB): domain Bacteria; phylum Pseudomonadota; class Alphaproteobacteria; order Rhizobiales; family Xanthobacteraceae. The sequence goes on along the minus strand of JAKFYO010000074.1, from coordinate 4,851 downwards.
CCTGCATGCGCTCGCTTGCGAGCGGCCCATGCAGGCAAAAATAAACCGCGACTTAGTAGCGGTAGTGGTCCGTCTTGTACGGGCCTTCCTGCTTCACGCCGATATAGCTCGCCTGGTCCGGACGGAGCGTGGTCAGCTTCACGCCGATCTTCGCGAGGTGCAGGCGCGCGACCTTCTCGTCGAGCGACTTCGGCAGCACGTAGACTTCCTTCTTGTACTTGCCGTCCTTGTTGTTCGCCCAGAGTTCGATCTGCGCGAGCGTCTGGTTCGTGAACGACGCCGACATGACGAAGGAGGGATGCCCCATCGCATTGCCGAGGTTCACGAGACGGCCTTCCGACAGAAGAATGATGCGGTTGCCGGAGGCAAACTCGATCTCGTCGACCTGCGGCTTGATGTTGGTCCACTTGAAGTTCTTGAGCTGCGCGACCTGAATTTCGTTGTCGAAGTGGCCGATGTTGCAGACGATGGCCCGGTCTTTCATCCCGCGCATGTGCTCGAGCGTGATGATGTCCTTGTTGCCGGTCGCGGTGACATAGATGTCGGCGCGCGGCAGCGCGTCTTCGATGGTGACGACTTCGTAGCCTTCCATGGCCGCCTGCAACGCGCAGATCGGATCGATTTCGGAAACGAGCACGCGGCAGCCGGCCTGGCGCAGCGAAGCAGCCGAGCCCTTGCCGACGTCGCCGAAGCCAGCCACGAACGCGACCTTGCCCGACATCATGACGTCGGTGCCGCGGCGGATGCCGTCCACGAGCGATTCACGGCAACCGTAGAGGTTGTCGAACTTCGACTTCGTGACCGAGTCGTTGACGTTGATCGCGGGCCACAACAGCGTGCCGGCCTTCTGCATGTCGTAGAGACGATGCACGCCGGTGGTGGTTTCTTCCGAGACGCCCTTGATGCTGTCGGCGATCGCCTTGAAGTAGCCCTTCGGCTTTTCCTTAAGCTGCTTCTTGAGCAACGCGAAGAAAACTTCTTCTTCTTCCGAGCCCGGCTTGTCGAGGAACGCGGTGTCGCCGTTCTCGGCGCGAAGGCCAAGGTGGACGTACATGGTGGCGTCGCCTCCGTCGTCGAGGATCATGTTCGGGTGACCGCCGCCGTGCCAGTCGAACAGCATCGCGGTGTAGTCCCAGTAATCCTTCAGCGTCTCGCCCTTGACCGCGAACACCGGAATTCCGGCGGCCGCGATGGCAGCAGCAGCGTGGTCCTGCGTCGAATAGATGTTGCACGAGACCCAGCGGATATCGGCACCGAGCGCTTTGAGCGTTTCGATGAGCACGCCGGTTTGAATCGTCATGTGCAGCGAGCCCGCGATGCGCGCGCCTTTCAGCGGCTGCTTCGGGCCATACTCTTCGCGCGTCGCCATCAGGCCCGGCATTTCGGTCTCGGCCAGCGAGAGTTCCTTGCGGCCGAACTCGGCGAGGCCGATATCGGCGACGATGTAATCCTTGGCGACGGCCTTCAACGCAGCGGTCATGACGATCCTTCGGTGTTGCTTTTGAAAAGGAATTGGCGCGGAGCGTGCCGCGCAGTTTGGCGGTGGCTATAGCAGCCGCATCCGGGCAGGGCAACAGAGATATAAAGATTTCTTTATGTCGTTTATTCAAGGGTCTATGGGGCTATAAGCGGGCCCGAAAGCATAATTCCGAAGGCTTCAAGAACCAGACAAGTGACAAAAATCCTCAAAAAACCGGCCGCCAGTACATTTCTGCTGGTGGCTGCGATCTTCCTCATTTCGATGAATCTGCGGCCCGCCATCACCGGCGTCGGACCTGTCCTGGAGTCCATCCGCGCGGATACCGGGCTCTCGGCGGTGTTCGCGGGCGTGCTGACCTCGATCCCGCTTGCTGCCTTCGCATTCATGTCGCCCTGGGCCGCGAGCATCGGCAACAAGCTCGGCATGGAGCGTGCAATCTTCATTGCACTCATCGTGCTTACAGCAGGCATTCTCCTGCGCTCCGCACCGTCGCTGTTCGCGCTTTACGCGGGCTCAATCCTGCTCGCAGCAGCAATCGCTGTCGGTAACGTGCTGGTGCCCGGACTGATCAAGCGCGACTTTCCGAACAAGGTCGGCTTGATGACGAGCGTCTATGCGACGACGCTTGCGACCTTCGCTTCGCTGTCTTCCGGAATTTCGGTGCCTCTTGCACAGACCTTGCCGGGTGGATGGCAGGGCGCGCTTGCGGTCTGGTGCATTCCGGCAATGATCACCGCGCTCATTCTGCTGCCGCAGCTAAAGAACGCGACCAAGCCGTTGCCGCAGCCGGGCGAGAAAGTTACGCAAAGCGTGTGGCGCTCGAAGCTCGGCTGGAACGTGACGCTCTTCATGGGCTTGCAGTCCATGAGCTTCTACACAGTGCTTAGCTGGCTTTCTTCGATCTTGCAGGACCAAGGCTATTCGCCGGTGACCGCGGGCTGGATCACCGCGATGTTTCCGGCACTCGGCATTCCGGTCGGATTTATTTTCCCGGCAATGATGTCACGCTTCAAGGATCAGCGCGCGATGAGCGCGCTCTGGAGCCTCGTCATGCTTGCGGGGTATCTCGGCATGATTTTCCTGCCGCAGTTCACGATAATCTGGGTAATCGTTTCCGGCGTTGCCCTTGGATTTTGCTTCCCGCTTGCGCTTGCATTCTTTGCGCTGCGCGCGGCCGATGCCAAGCAGGCAGCAGCGCTTTCCGGCATGGCGCAATCCGTTGGCTATGGCATTGCCGCGATGGGACCGGTGCTGTTCGGCGCGCTTCACGACTGGACCCACGGCTGGACCGCGGCGCTCTGGATGGTTGCGATCTGCGCGGTATTGCAGGCGGTGGTCGGCTGGTCTGCGGGAAGAAAAGCGCATGTCGGAGACAGCTCCGACAGCCGCATCAGCCGCTAGAAGTTTTCGCGGTCGGGCAACCGCCAGTTTTTCATTCGCGGATAGAGCGTACTCAGTGCGCTTAATTCCTGCCCGTTGATCTTGCGCATTGAGCCGTCGTCGAACTCGACCAGAACATTTCCGGTGAAGTCGTCACGCCCTTCCAGCGCAATTCCGTCCTGAACCAGAAAATAGCGCCGATACCGCCGCGGTTTTGGTGGTGCGATGCCGCGAACGATATAAGCCGCAGTGACGGTGGGGTTTATTCCCTCCCAGATCATGCTGAAAGCATCGATCGCTTGGTGGCCGCTTTCAAATAGCTTCCCGTCCCATGTCACATCGGCTGCGTTGACTTTGCGCCAGCCTTTGTTGTTGAGCACGAAAGCGTGACCGTTTGCCACCGCTGCGAGGCGGTGATCCCAGTCATACCAGCCGATTTCGATCGGCTGCAAATTGTCGAGCATGGAAGAATAATTCCGCCGAATCGCGGCGAAATGTTGGTAAGCGCTACTCGTCCTCGCCGAATTTGGTTGCGAGCAACTGCTCAAGCGCATCGAGCGCTTCTTTCGCCTGCTCGCCGGAGCAGGTGACCTGAACAGTGGTGCCGGGGCCGGCCGCCAGCATCAGGAGACCCATGATCGAGTCGCCGTTCACGGTTTCGCCGCAACGCGTGACCAGAATCTTGGCGTCGAACTTCTCCGCCATCTGCACGAATTTGGCGGAAGCCCGCGCGTGAAGTCCGCGCTTATTGATGACGGGCAACTCTTTCGAGACCGCGCCAGCAGGCACGACCGCGTTCGGTTTGCATTCGTCCTCGGGCGGAAGTTCGGAATTCGTCACGTTATTTGCCCGTGCCCGCAAGCACGCGGCTTGCGATGTTGATGTACTTTCGTCCTGCGTCCTGCGCGAGCGCGACCGCCTGCGTCAGTGGCGTGTCGGCACGCACCTTCGCGAGCTTGACCAGCATCGGCAGGTTGATGCCTGCGACCACCTCGACGTTCGGCGTGTTCATCACCGAGATCGCGAGATTGGAGGGTGTACCGCCGAACATGTCCGTGAGAATGGCGACCCCATCTCCACTATCCACTTTCTTCACGGCAGCAATGATCTGCTTACGGCAGCCCTCGATGTCGTCGTCCGGACCGATGGTCACGCTTTCGATCTGCTTTTGCGGACCGACAACGTGCTCGAGCGCCGAGCGGAACTCGACGGCAAGCCGGCCATGAGTGACGAGAACGAGACCGATCATCAGGCTCCGCCGGGAAAGGTACAAAGGGAACCCCGGCTCCTCCGCGGTCGACGCGGGAGGCGCATATTCATTAGGTGCAGTGCGGAAAGCAAGTCGTCATACCGCAAGCGGCTCCCGCGCCAGCGCTTCCAGCACCAAAGGCAGTGGCTCATCGCCTTTTGCAACCGGAATACGCGGCAATCTGACGCCCAGAATCTCGCAACGAAGCGATTCCCGCGCCGGTACCCGTTCGGCGTCTTCCGCCGCGAGATCGACCACCAACCCGACCTCCGCGAAGCGCTCGAAGGGGACCGAATGCACGCCCACGCCGCGCAATTCGATCTTGCCTTCGATGGTTTGCGGAACCGAGGCGATCAGCCTGCCGTTCACCGCGGAGAGCGCGACGCGATCATCGGCGATGAGACGCGCAAAGTGCAGCTTGCCTTCGCGAGCGGCGGCCAGAAGATCCCAGGCGAGTTTCGATTTGCCGACACCCGAAGGTCCGCGGATCAGAATTGCGCGCGGCCCGGCAAGCACGGCCGTCGCGTGTTCGCTACCGCTGCCTTTGTGCATCACGTCTTCGCGGCGGGAAGCCGCATGACAAAACGCGCACCTGTGACCTGCGGTGTTTCACCAGCAGTCGAAGCGGACGAAAGCCGATTCTCGGCCCAGATGCGTCCATTGTGCGCTTCAACGATCTGCTTTGAGATCGAAAGCCCGAGCCCGGAATTCTGGCCGAAGCGATGCGCGGGGCGGTCAGTAT
>JAKFYO010000261.1 GCA_021730825.1 Hyphomicrobiales bacterium | reverse complement strand
CGGTCTCGTTAGGGCTGCTTCCTTCCGGACCTGACCCGGTTGGCGAGTGGCTCGTCCACCGCCAACCTCCCGCTCTCTATATCGGGCGGCATGCCACGGAAGGCAAGCGCAGAAGTCCGGAACTCGGCATGCCCGGCTTTATGCCGGGCATCCACGCCTTACTGTCGCTCAAGAAAGTCGTGGATGGCCGGGACAAGCCCGGCCATGACGAAATAGATTGTTGCGATGATAAATATCAAGCTCGACCCGCGGCTTGCCGCCGACTCCGTCAGGGTCGGTAAGCTCACGCTATGCGAAGTGCGGCTACAGGACGACGCGCGGTTTCCGTGGCTCGTGCTGGTGCCGCAGCGGGAGGGCGCGGTCGAGCTATTCGAACTCTCGGCTTCCGATCGCGCGGGAGCGATGGAGGAAATAGCGCGAGTATCGGCGGCACTCCACGCGGTTACACAATGTCTCAAGATCAATGTCGGCGCGCTCGGCAATATCGTGCGCCAGTTGCACATTCATGTCGTCGCGAGAAACGAGCGCGATGCGGCGTGGCCGGGACCAGTGTGGGGCGCCGGCACACGCGTTCCGTATGGCGAAACAGAGAAGGCCGATCTGATCGCGCGGCTCCGAAGCGCATTAGCCATGCGCGACTGACAGATTGCAGACGGCAATTCGCCGTGTCAGCGTTCGCTCAAACAAGACGCCATTCATGTCCCTGCCCGAAACCCAACTTACCTATGCAGGCTCCTCGCTCGACCGCCTGAGCGAGCAGCGCGGCGATACTGCGTTGATCGAATCCTTGCGCAAGGACGCGCGTAATTTTGTGCTCGCGGGCGAGTCGTTTTTACTCGCTAAGCGCGGTGAAATTTTCGATGCCGGGCTCACGAACGGCGAAGCCGCAAGCACCGGCGAACCGCTCGAGACTGCGCTTCTCGGCAAAGATAAAAACGGCCGGGGACATTTTGCCCGCGCGATTGCGCCTGAACGGATCGACGCGATCAAAGCGGATGGCCGTTTTATCGTGGTCGACCTGCGCTCGATCGCGCTGCAAGGTTTGGTGCCGCCTTCCGACCAGTCAGCGCTTGCGACCGCAAAGGCCTTGTTGTTCTGGCATGAGCGGCACCGCTTCTGCTCGAATTGCGGGAAGCCGACGACGCCCGCGCAGACCGGATGGCGGCGCGATTGCGCGGCATGCGGCGCCAATCATTTTCCGCGCACGGACCCTTGCGTAATCATGCTTGCGATCGATGGCGAGCAATGCCTTTTGGCGCGCCAGACGCGCTTTCCGCCCGGCATGTGGTCGGCGCTCGCTGGCTTCGTCGAACCGGGCGAAAGCATCGAGGAAGCGGTGCGGCGCGAGACGCTGGAGGAAGCCGGAATTCCGGCGGGACGCGTCGCCTATTTCGCGTCACAGCCCTGGCCGTTTCCGATGTCGATCATGATCGGCTGCTTTGTCGAAGCGAAATCGAATCAGCTCAAGATCGACGAAGTGGAGCTGGAAGCCGCGCGTTGGGTTACGAAAGACGAGTGCAAATTGTTGCTCACGAACAAGCATCCGGCGCGGTTCTTCGCGCCGCCGCCGCTCGCAATCGCGCACCACTTAATCAAGGCCTTCGTTGAACGAGGCCAAAGCGTATTTGATTAACTGGCCTCGTTCCGCGCTTTCATGCGGAATGGATGCGCAGGATAGACGCCCAAAATCTTCAACTCTTCCGAGAAGAAGCTGAGTTCTTCCAGCGCGAATTTCAATCCGCGGTCGTCGGGGTGTCCTTCGACGTCCGCATAAAACTGCGTCGCGAAGAAATTGCCGTCGATCTGATAGGATTCCAGCTTCGTCATGTTGACGCCGTTAGTCGCAAATCCGCCAAGCGCCTTGTAGAGCGCGGCCGGTACGTTGCGGACCTTAAAGACAAAAGTCGTGACAACCACGCCGTTGTTCGGCTTCGACCAGAGTTTTTCTTTCTGCAGAATGATGAAGCGCGTCGTGTTGTGATCTTCGTCCTCGATATTCTCTTTAATAATATCGAGGCCATAGATTTCGGCCGCCAGCGCTGACGCGATCGCGGCGCGTGCCGGATCTTTGGCTTCCATGATCTGACGCGCACTGCCCGCCGTGTCCGCGCCGATCACTGCCGTGAGCCCCAGCTCGCGGATGACGTTGCGGCACTGGCCTAGCGCCATCACGTGGCTCTGTACGGTCTTCACCGTTTTCAGCGAGGCGCCCTTGATCGCCATCAACTGATGTGAAAGCGGCAGGAAGAATTCACCGACAATCTGCAAACCGGAATGCGGCATCAAATGATGAATATCGGCGACGCGGCCCGCGACCGAATTTTCGATCGGAATCATCGCGAGCGTAGCTTCGCCGTTTGAGACCGCTGCAAAAGCATCCTCGAAGGTCGCGCAAGGCACGGGCTCGTAATCCGGAAAACGCTCGCGGCAGGCGATGTGCGAATTCGCGCCCGGTTCGCCCTGAAAGACGATGGTGTTCTTCTTGGCCATGTCAGGATCTCTTCTTACCCGCGAGCAATGCGCGAGCCTTTTCCAAGTCGGCGGGAGTATCGACACCGAGCGGAACGGCGTCAACGATTGCAACATCTATCCGCATGCCCGCTTCCAGTGCGCGAAGCTGCTCAAGCTTCTCGCGCTTCTCGAGGGGAGCCTGCGGCAATTTCACGAAACGCTCGAGTGCGGCTCGGCGATACGCGTAAATTCCGATGTGATGATAAAGCGGCCCGTCATTCGCGGGTGCGGTCGCGCGCGTAAAGTAGAGGGCGCGGAGACGATTTTCGCCAACCGGCGTGCCGACGACCTTCACGACATTCGGGTTTCGCTTTTCTTCTTCGTCTTTGATCTCGACTGCGAGTGTCGCGATATCGACCAGAGGATCAGAAAGCGGCTCGACCACGCGGCGGATCGATTCCGGCTCGATGGTCGGAAGGTCGCCCTGCAAATTCACGACGATGGAAATCCTGCCCGCGGGGTCCGCAGTATTGAGCGCCTCGAAAATCCGGTCCGAGCCGGTCTGGTGATCCGCGCGGGTCATCCGCACGCGGCCGCCGCCGGCCTCGACCGCCTTCCGGATCGCATCATCGTCGGTCGCAACAACGGCTTCGCCGATCCCGGCTTCCTGCGCCCGGTCGAGGACATGGAGAATCATCGGCCGCCCGTGAATGTCAGCGAGCGGTTTTCCCGGCAAACGGGTCGCCCGCATGCGTGCTGGAATCAGCACGATCAGATCGGAACGAGGCGCGCCTTGAGAAGCCATAAAACACCCGAGAAACCCGCTGTTTCCGGCCCCTTTCGAGGCGGCAGAAGGTAGCAGCGGCGGCCGGGTTATACGGGTTGCCTCCTATCGGGCAAAGCGTTACGTCTGGCGCTGATTAATGGGGCCTCACGCCGGGACGCCGGCGGCAAAACACCGGAATCGCTGCCCGATGGACAGCTTTGAACTCAATAAAATCATGGGTGCCATTCTTGGCACCTGCCTTTTTGTCCTCTCGCTGAGCATCGTATCGAACGGCATCTTCGCGGCACATCCGCCGAAGAAAGCCGGCTACGAGATCGCGGTTAAGGACGACAAAGCCGGCGCGACACAGGCTGCGGCAGAACCGCAGATTCCGCTCGCGAACCTGCTCAATGAAGCCAATCCGGAAAAAGGTGCTTCGGTCGCGCGCCAGTGCGTCGCCTGCCACGAATTCGCAAAGGGCGGCGCCAACAAAGTCGGCCCCGGCCTTTATGGCGTCGTGAATAACGATGTCGGTACGCATGCCGGCTTCAACTATTCGAGCGGCATGAAGAACAAGAAGGGCAAGTGGACCTTCGAAGATCTCGACAAGTTCCTCGAAAACCCGAGCAAGACCGTGCCGGGCACCTCGATGACCTTCCTCGGCATCCGCCGTGCGACCGATCGCGCCGCAGTTATCGTCTATCTGAACAAGCAGTCCGACTCGCCGGCTGAATTACCTAAGCCGGTCGCCGTTTCCGCTCCCGATGGGCAGAAGAAGGACGGCGAGAAGAAAGACGCGCCTGCCGCGAAAAAGGACGACTCGCCGCCGGCCGAGAAGAAAGACGCTCCGGCCAAGCAATAAGGCCGGTTTTTCCTCAAATCATCGCGAGATTGCGTGGGCGCTTTGGCGCGCCCGCGCAAAACGGTCATAATCGCCCCCGAAATTGACCCCTGCCGACGGGGGTTCGACGGAGGTACTTGTGACGCCGAATCTTACGCGGACTCTCATTCTCGCTTTCCTTGCCTTCGCAGCACCATTGCAGGCGAGCGCCCAGGAAACACCCTGGCGCCATGCGCTCTCGCTGATGGGCGACGTAAAATACCCTGCCGGCTTCAAGCACTTCTCTTATGTGAACCCGAACGCGCCGAAGGGCGGCCTGCTCCGTCTCGGGCAGGACGGCAACTTCGATAGCTTCAACCACATCATCACGCGCGGCAGCGCCGCAGCCGGCATCACCAATCTCTACGACACGTTGATGACCGCGTCGCTCGACGAGGTTGCGACGGAGTACGGCCTGATCGCGGAATCGGTACGCTATCCCGCCGACTATTCCTCCGTGACCTATAAGCTCCGCGCGAATGCGCGCTGGCACGACGGCAAGCCGATCACACCCGAAGACGTGATCTGGACACTGGAAATGCTCAAAGAGCACAGCCCGACGCAGCGCTTTTATTACAGCCATGTCGTGAAGGCGGAAAAAACCGGCGAGCGCGAAGTCACCTTCACCTTCGACAAACCCGGCAACCGCGAACTGCCGCAGATCGTCGGACAGATCGCACCGATGCCGAAGCACTGGTGGACCGGAAAAGATTCAAACGGCAAGGAGCGCAGCATCGCAAACGGCACGCTGGAGCCGCCGCTCGGATCGAGCGCGTACAAGATCAAGAGCTTCATTGCTGGCCGCACAGTCGTTTATGAGCGCGTGAAAGATTACTGGGCTGCTTCTCTCCCCGTTAAAGTCGGCACCGATAACTTCGACGAGATCCGCTACGAATATTTCCGCGACGACTCCGCCGAACTCATCGCTTTCAAGGCGGACGAATACGACTTCCGGGTGGAAAACGTCGCCAAGAACTGGGCGACCGCCTACGACATTCCGGCGGTGACGGATAAGCGCCTTTTACTCGAAGCGTTTCCGGACCGCGCGCGCGGCGTGATGCAGGCTTTCATCTTCAACCTGCGGCGCGAGAAGTTTTCCGATCCGCGGGTCAGGCTTGCGCTGAACTACGCGATGAACTTCGAGAACATGAACAAGAACTTCTTCTTCGGACAGTATCAGCGCGTCAACTCTTACTTCAGCGGCACCGAGCTTTCCTTCTCCGGGCTGCCTGAAGGAAAAGAGCTCGAGATTCTGGAAACGGTGCGCGGCAAGGTACCCGCCGAAGTGTTCACGACCGTCTATAAGAACCCGGTTTACGACACGCAGGACTCGGTCCGCGCTAACTTACGCGAAGCCGCGAGACTGTTCCGGGAAGCAGGCTACGAAGTGAAGGGCGGCAAGCTCGTCAACGCAAAGACCGGCGAGCCGTTCACGATCGAATTCATCATCGCGAGCCCGAGCTTCGATCGTGTCATTCTGTTCTACGGCGAAGACCTGAAGCGGCTCGGCATCCAGTTTACGATCCGCCAGATCGACGTTTCGCAATATCAGAATCGGGTGCGCTCGCGCGACTTCGATGCTTTTGTCGGCGGCTGGGGGCAGTCGCTCTCGCCCGGCAACGAGCAGCGCAATTACTTCGGCACGGAGTCCTCGGACCGGCAGGGCTCGCAGAATTATCCGGGCATCAAGAATGCGGCGGTCGACACCTTGATCGATCGCGTGGTGTTTGCGAAAGACCGCGCCGAACTGATTGCAGCGACCCGTGCGCTCGACCGGGTGCTGATGTGGAATCACTATGTCGTGCCGATGTGGAGCATCGGCGTCTCGCGCGTCGCGCGCTGGGACCGTTTCGGAAAACCGGACAAGTTGCCGGACTATTCCATAGGATTCCCCGACATCTGGTGGTTCGACAAGGATCGCGCGGCGAAGGTTGGATCGCAAAAGTGACGTCGCGCTCCCGTCTCTCGCGCCGCTCGCTGCTCGTGCTTGGTGCGGCGACCGGCGTTTCGGCCGCCTTTCCTCTCCGCGCGCAGAACGCCCAGCCCGAACGCCACGGCATTTCGGCGTTCGGCGACCTGAAATATCCGGCGGGATTTTCGCATTTCGACTACGTGAATCCGAATGCGCCGAAGGGTGGCGCGTTCTCGCAGATCGGTTCATCGAGCCAGTTCAACCAGAACCTCGAGACGTTCAACACGCTGAACATCTATTCGCAGAAGAACGACGGCGCGCTCGGGATGGAGCTGACATT
>JAKFYO010000291.1 GCA_021730825.1 Hyphomicrobiales bacterium | reverse complement strand
TCGCCGTACCGATCGACAGCGGCGAAGGAATCTTCGAGACGAATTTCCCGAATGCCTCCGCAGTCATCGCCCATACTTCGGTTGCAATCGCGGCACCTTCACCCTTCTCAGTTCGCAAAAGTCCGGGCCGCGCCGGTTTTGTTCCGTCAAGCACGAATAGGCGATAATCCGGCGTCGTAAGCGCAATACGCAAAAATCGTGCGCCTAACGTTGTCAATTCATGATTGAGCGCCATCCCTGACATGTGTGCACCAACAACTGCAATTTCGATTTCTCCTCCAGAAAGTGCGCTTGTTGCCGAAGGCGCAGGTTGCGGAATGCCCAGCGCACCGAGCGGCAGCCCCGACTTCGCGTGAAACACTCGGCCGAGCGACAGCAGCCTCGCGTCTTCTCCAGCCTTGGCGAGGAAAGTGATACCATACGGGGTACCGTCGTCAGCGAACGTTGCCGGGACCGCAAGTCCGCACAGGTCCATCAGATTCACGAAGTTAGTGTAGGTGCCGAGATTTGCATTGAGGCGGACCGGATCGGATTCTATCTGTTCAACTTTGTATGCGGCCGGAACTGTCGGAACCATCAGCACATCAACCTGCGCCATTGTCTTTAGCGCCTTGCTTCGCAATTCCTGCATTCGATAGAACGCGCGAAACACCTCCGCAGCATTGGCGGAACTTCCTTTGGATATGATTTCACGCGTGATCGGGAATATTTCTGTGGGATGCGACGCGATGAAATCGCCGACTGAAGCGGTACGTTCAGCTACCCACGGGCCTTCATACAACATGCGGGCCGCCTCAAGGAGACGAGAGAAGTCCAACTCGACGATCTTCGCGCCGATCGATTTCGCGAGTTCGATCGATCGCTCGAACGCAGCCTCTGAATGTTTATCACCAAAAAACAGCCGGTCTTCTACGCGCGGAATACCAATTACTATACTTTGCGGATGAACTCCCGGAGTCCCGAGCGCAAGTGCGCGCGAGTATGAATCGCTATCGTCAGTGCCGAACGTCACACTCAGCGCAATCCACGCATCATCTGGAGTTAATGAGAAAATCGAAACGCAGTCGAGCGAACGGCAGGCAGGCACGACACCGCTCGTAGAAATTAATCCGAGGCTCGGCTTCAAGCCCACGATATTGTTGAGGCCTGCCGGCACACGGCCAGAGCCTGCCGTATCGGTACCAAGCGAGAGAGGCACTATTCCCCGGCTAACGGCAACTGCCGAACCGGAGCTGGAGCCACCGGGGATGAGCGCGGGGTTGAACGGATTGCGCGGCACGCCATAAGGCGAGCGCACGCCGACCAGCCCGGTCGCAAATTGATCGAGATTGGTTTTGCCAACTACGATCGCTCCTGCGGCTTTCAACTTGGCGACGACGGCCGCGTCCCGTTCCGGCTTATAGGAGTAAGCCGGACACGCAGCAGTCGTTGGAAATTCGAGCACATCGATGTTGTCTTTGACGGCGACCGGTACCCCGCAGAGCGGAAGTTCCGGATTACGCGCCGCCTCTCTTGCCTGTGCGAGTACTGCCTTCTCATCTGCAACCGAAATGAAGATCGCGGCATCTTCGCTGCCGCGAATTCGGTACATGCACTGCGCGACCGTATCTTCGGGTTTCGCGGCACCTGTGCGATGCGCCTCCGCGATTTCACGAACTGTTGCCCGCAACTTTCTTCTCCGGGAATTATTTCGTGACGGTGTCGAGCGAAACGAGATAAGCTTCGTATTCGTCAAAAACCGTCATGATATGGTCGCGCATCGCGTCTCGCGCAGCAGCGGCATCGGCACGGAGCACTGCGGTCACGACTCTGTCGTGCTCGTCATGCGACTTTGCAAGGCGCCCAAGATTTCGGAACTGCGCGCGGCGGAACGGTTGAACACGGATGCGCGTCGAGAGCGTCAACTCAGCAAGATATGTGTTATGTGCGCCCGAATAGACGGTGCCGTGAAAGAGCTGGTTGGTCTCGTGATAATTCTGCGGATCGCCATCTTGGATCAAATACCGCAAATCCTCGTGCACTTTTTCGAGTCCCGCGCGCTCAGCCGGCGACATGCGCTCCGCTGCGTAAAACGCACATAGACCTTCGAGCTCCGCCATTGCCTCGAACATGCCGATCAGATCGTCGTGGCTGGGACGCGCGACAATCGCCGCACGATGCGGCTTCGCATCGACCAGGCCGCTCGCGGCAAGTTGGCGAATTGCTTCGCGCACGGGCGTCCGCGAAACATTGAAGCGCTGCGCAAGCGCGGTTTCGTCCAGTGCGTCACCAGGGACGATTCTGCCGCGCACGATTTCATCGGCCAGTATCTGGCGCAACTCGTCCGCGCGCGTGAGCCGGATTGGCGGCGCGCTATCCTCAACGTGTTTGCGTACAATCGCCATCGTCAACTCGCGGGCCTGTCAATCAGGCTGACATGCGCGGAAACAACGCGCCATCCGCTCTCGGTTCGCATCCAGGCCTGACTCTGCCTTCCAAGCTTGGTGCCACCCTCGCGAACGAACAACGTATTCGCTGTCGCAAAGTCATTGCCGTAAGCCGTGATCTTCGTGCGCTCCAGTTTGCGGACAAGCCCTGCGGGAGAGCGTGCGGCACGAAACGCCTTGATCTCGTCATAGCCGTAGAGATTTTCGCCAACGCCGTAGCGAACCGTGTTCGGGTCTTCGAAGAAGAGTTCATCGAGGACCGCGACATCGTTCGTGACCAGCGCCTGTTCATACCGCTCAAAGGCTGCGGTGACTTCTGCAATAACCTTCGGGTCGTTGATCTTCATGGCATGCTCACAAGGTTGGCTCTTTACTCATGCAGACCCCATCACGCTCAAGCTGATAGGCAACACGTAGCGCGAGGTCCTCACGCCAGGGCGGCGCGATCACCTGCACTCCGATCGGTAGGCCGTTATCCGGCCAGACCGGAACCGCTACTACGGGCAAGCCGATAAACGATATCGGTTGCGTGTAGATGCCGATGTTGGGCCTGACCAGCATCTCCTGCCCATCGAGTTTAAACGTTTTCTGGCCGATCTTTGGTGCGCGCGTTGGCGTTGCGGGCGCCAGAAGTATGTCAAAGCGCTCGAATAATTCTCGTACCTGCGCCCGAAAATGGCGGCGAATTTTCTGCGCCTGGATCGTCCACACTGCAGGAATCATCGCCCCGGCGATAAGCCGATCGCGCACGTCGGGATCGAAATCTCCTGCGCGTTCGCGCAGACGATCGAGATGCAGCGCAGCGCCTTCAGACGCCGTAATGAGATAAGCCGAAGCGCGCGCGACAGCCGCGTCGTCGAGCGAGACGGTCTCAAACGCATTTAGCGCTTTCGCGATTCTATCCGTCGCAGCATAGGCCTCTGGCTCCCCCTGCTTCGCGAAGTAGCCGGTGAGCTTTGCGACGCGAAGTCCCTTCACGCCTTTCGCAATCTCCGTCACTGTGATTTCGACTTCACGTTGCGCACAGACCGGGTCCTCATGATCGGGCCCCTGCATTGCGTCGTAGGAGAGTGAAAGATCCATCGCCGAGCGGGCGAGCGGGCCAAGATGATCGAGGCTTGCGACGAACGGAAAGGAGCGTGCGCGGGATAGGCGGCCGTAAGTCGGCTTCAAGCCGAACAACCCACAAAACGAAGCCGGTACGCGGATCGAACCGTTGGTATCGGAGCCAAGCGACAATGGCACATAGCCAGCGGCGACTGCGGCGCCTGAACCGCTCGACGAGCCGCCGGTCATGTGCGTGGGATCGTGCGGATTACGTGCAGCGCCATCGTGCACATTCTCGCCGGTGAAGTCATAAGCGAATTCGCCCATATTGAGCGCACCGACGAGAACCGCCCCCTGTTCCTCCAGCCGCTCGATCAACACAGAGTCAAGCGTTGAGGGCTTGCGCTCTCGATTAATCTTCGAACCTGCGCGCGTCGGAATTCCCTTCACGTCGAAAAGATTCTTAACTGCGAACGGCACGCCCGCGAGCGGCAAACGTTCGCTGCGCGCCACGCGCTTATCGACCGCAGCCGCGGTTTCGTGAGCGCGAGCGGCAAGTACGTCGGTAAATGAATTGGTCTTGGAATCGAGCGCGGCAATTCTCTTAATTGCGCTTGCGACAACCTCGGCTGCCGACAATTCTTTCTTGTTTACCGCATCAGCTGTGGCGGATGCCGTTTTCCACTCCATGCTCATGGCCGAAACACCGGGTCGGGCTCGGCATCGTCTTCAACTTCGAAAGCCAGCACGAGCTTCGCTGCGTTCGTCACGGCATTCAGATGTATTTTCACACCGGCGCGATAGGCTGACTCGACAGAGAGTCCCGAAAGCGCTGCGCCGGCGTCGATCAACGTATCAAGCGCGGCCTCATCGGCTGGAAGCGAAGGCGAAGCGGGCTTCTTAGTATGCAAGACGATTACTTCCGTGTTCAGAGCGGCGGATGCGGAATGGCGGTAAGGAGTTCACGAGTATAGTCGGCCTTCGGGCTTCCCAGAACTTCGTCCGCGGGCCCCTCCTCCACGACTTTCCCGGAGCGCATGACGATCACGCGGTCGCACAGGAGCCGAACAACGTTCAGATCGTGCGAGACGAAGAGATAGCTCATGCCGAGTGAATCTTTCAGGTCTTGCAACAGGTTCAAGACTACCGCCTGCACGGAGACGTCAAGCGCAGCTGTCGGCTCGTCGAGAATGACAAGCTCGGGATTGAGTGCGATCGCACGCGCGATGCCGACACGGGCTTTCTGTCCACCCGAAAGCTGATGCGGGAAACGATCCAGCAGTTCAACCGGCAGGCCAACGAGCTTCGCCAGTTCTTCGCAACGAGCGCGTAATGCGTCGCGGCCTTTAAGTTCGCTCAGACGCATGATCGGGTCGGCAATTGCACGTACCGCTGTGAAGCGCGGGTTGAGGCTGTCCGTCGGGTCCTGAAACACCATCTGGATACGCTTGCGCTGGGGAAGCTTCGCGAAGCTCGCGGCGGGAATGTTGCCGATGTCCTCGCCGTCGAAAGCGATATCGCCGCCGGTCTTGTCCAGCAGTCGCATCACCATCATCGAGGTCGTTGACTTGCCGCATCCGGATTCGCCGACCAGACCGACGCTTTCGCCCTTCGCTACCGTAAACGAAATTCCGTCTACAGCGCGGAACATCGAGTCGACTGGCGCGGGTTTACCGAACAATTCGGCCATGGTCTTGCTCGCGCCTTGGCGAGGATATTCCTTGACGAGATTTCGCACTTCCAGGAGAGGGGTCGCGCTCTTGTCGAGCGATATCCTTGGCAGCGACGCAGCCGGCGAAAGCTCCGCGTCATCAGGCAATAGACCGCGCAAAGAGCTACCGATCCGCGGCGTCGCCTTCATCAGCTTCTTGGTATAGGGGTGCGTCGGCGACTTAAAGATTTGTGAAGAGAGCGCCGTCTCGACGATCTTACCCTTTTCCATCACCACAACGCGGTCGCAATAGGCTGCGGCAAGGCCAAGATCGTGTGTGATAAGCATCGTCGACATACCTCGTGCGCGCGTAAGTTCAACCACGAGGTCCATGACCGACTTCTGCGTGGTAACATCGAGACCGGTGGTAGGCTCGTCCGCAATTAGCAAACGCGGCTGGCACGCTAGCGCGAGCGCTATCACGATGCGTTGACACATGCCGCCTGAAAGCTCGAACGGGTATGCGTGATAGCGCTCTTCAGGCCGGGCGATCTTCACCTGGCGCAGCATATCGATCGCTTTTTCCTTGATGTTGCGCGTGTCAGCCTGCACATGCTGCTTGAGCACATCTTCAATCTGCCTCCCGACCTTGCGGATCGGGTTTAACGCCGCGCGGGGGTTTTGAAAGATCATCGACATTTCGCGGCCGCGCAGGTCGCGCATTACGTCTTCCTTGGCGTTCTTCACGTCAACGCCAGAGAAAACCACCGAGCCATTTGCGATGCTTCCCGCGCGGTCGAGAATGCGCATCACGGCATAGGAAGTCACCGATTTGCCGGAGCCGGATTCCCCCACGATGCCGAGCGTTTCTCCTTTGGCGAGCGAGATGTTGATCTGCTCGACGGCGCGCACGATGCCGCGGCGGGTCGCGAATTCGACCGTGACGTCCTTGATTTCCAGAAGCGTTCCGTCTGTCATGGCTCGCTCCTTATGTTCTGCGTTGCGGATCGACGATATCGCGCAATCCGTCGCCGAGCAGATTGAAACAAAATACCGCGAGCATCAGCGCGAGCCCCGGGAACAGCGCGATCCACCATTCGCCGGAGACAATATAGCCTGCACCGTCTGCAACCATGATGCCCCACTCCGGCGTCGGAGGCCGCACGCCAAGTCCAATGAAAGAAAGACCGGCGGCATTGAGCACCGCGTAGCCCATGGTGAGCGACATCTGCACCACCATAATCGGCATGACGTTCGGCAGAATCTGCGAAAACAGGATGCGCCACTCGCTATTGCCCGAAAGC
>JAKFYO010000203.1 GCA_021730825.1 Hyphomicrobiales bacterium | reverse complement strand
GAGGTTCTTGAGGCCGTCGGTGTCTTTCGGAATTTTTCCGACGATCTTCGCCTCCGCGTCCGGCCCGCGGCGAACGTTGACGCGATCTTCTTTCTTCAGACCCGTGATGCGGAAATAATCGGGACCGTCCGCCTGCGCGAATGCGAGCGCAGTCAGGGCCGCAAGTGCTGTTGCTGCTAGAAGTGCTGTTGCTGCTAGCGCCGTGCGGGACGCGCCGCCGCGCCCCACCGCCGATAAAAGAGCCATACGCTATCGCTCCGCCGCTTGGAATGAGATCATGCCAGCTTTGCGGACGAAGGCAAATTCAGGCGACGTGACGGAGGATCGAATGCAGTCCCGACTGCCTGTCGTAGAGCGCGACATGAATGTTCGGGAATTTCTTCTTCATCTGCTCGCCCGCGGCCTGCGCGGCTTCGAGATCGTCAAAAGAAGACTTGGTCTGCCGGTCGATCTGGAGCCAGTAGCGGCCCGCTTCATCGACGCGCTTTTGCTTGGACATTCGGAATTGGCCTTAACGCGATTGCTTACCCGCTAATTGCTAGGAGATTCGCGCGGGCGCGAGAAGCGCTGCTTTCGGGCTTTCGACAACATAAAAAAAGCCCCGCCGAAGCGGGGCTTTTTCACGTTAACGGCAGAGGGTT
This sequence comes from Hyphomicrobiales bacterium, assembly GCA_021730825.1. Taxonomy (GTDB): domain Bacteria; phylum Pseudomonadota; class Alphaproteobacteria; order Rhizobiales; family Xanthobacteraceae. Next base: position 5,845 of record JAKFYO010000203.1, on the reverse strand, counting down.
CGGCCGTAATTGTCGACATAACAGTTCTGGCCCGTCACGCGGTCACCCACGAACGCACCCGATACGGCGCCGACAGCAAGGCCGACCGGACCGCCAACAACACCGCCGATAACGCCGCCCGTCACAGCACCCGTGAAGGCGCCGCTCGGTTCGGCATTTGCCGGAACAGTGGTCGTAATGGCCGCGAGCGAAATCGCGGCAGCCATGATGATCTTTTTCATGGTGTCTCTCCTTCTCTCTTGGTTGCCTCGACCATGCATAAACGCAGACCGCGCGAAATAGTTCCGTTTCCGGAATTCGCGCGTGGAATGATTCGCTACTTCGCTTCCCACTTGATCTGGAATTCGATCTCTTCCTCGCCGTCGCCGCGCTCGTGTTCGATATTGAATGTCGCACGCGCAGGCACCGAGATGCGCTCGCCCGCGATCTGGATTTCAAACCGCTCGTTATTCTCGATCGCATCCGCCAGCCGGCGCAGCTTTTCGACGAACTGATCCAGCGGATAATCTTTCTCGATGTCGCGTTTGCGCTTGTTCATATTGCATGTCCTGTTGATCGGAGACGCAGGATGTAGAGACGCCGTCAGCCGGCGCCACCCGTAGTTGTTCGGGATGCGTCAATTCGAGTCAGCGCGGACGCTTACTCATCGACCCGAGCGTTCTTTCCATCAGCAATGAGAGGAGTAAGAATCCGGCGACCAGCGCGACATAGAAATAAAAGCCTCGCTTGATCTCGACCGTTCCGATGCCGATGCCCTTGAAAGCGATAATCAGGATCGCAAGCAGCATCACGTCGAGCATCGAAAGCCGTCCCAGCAGCACCAACCATTTGAGATAATTCGGCGCGCGGGAGACGTCAGCAAAATACCACGCGAAGGTCATCGCCAGCATCTTGATCGCGGGTGCCACGATGCCCATCACCACGACGACAAAGAATAGAAATTTATCGATCCGATAGAGATCGAGCGCTGCCTGCCAGAGGCTTATGTCGTTTCTGAGAAAGAACGAGATCCGCGTGGTCAGTAGCGGCTGAAACAGCACATAGCCGAATAGTGCGATGTTCAGGACGCTCAACGGCCCGATGAGCTTCGCAAAACCTCTCGCCGAACGTGCTGCCGTCATGCCGCTCCCCCGCGGCAAAGACTATAGCTACTGGGAGCGCTTCCGGCGCGCGACTTCGGGGGGATCGAAAGTATCGGCATCGGGCTTCCGTAACCCTTGCCCGCCCGGTCCCGTCGTCTGGTCGCGCGCCTTCCCGATATCGGGGTCGTTGGGACTGCCGATGGGCCGGCCTTCGTCGGCCCAATCCTGTTCGGTATCCGTAGTTCTGGGGTTTGCGTTCTTACCGGTCATGGAGATGCAAAACCTCCGAAGGTATTTGGTTCCGCAAACTGTTTTCTAAGCATGTCGCATGACGGACTCAGAAAGACCGTCAAACGGCATATAGTTGCGGCTCGGGGGTGTTTATTGAAGACACGAATTGGCGCACTTGCGCGCAAGAGTTTTAAACCGAACGCCTGGAGCGGATTTCTGTTCGCGGCGGCCTGCATCGCGGCTGCCGCGCTGGTGCGCTCGATTCTGGGTATGTGGTTTGGCGCGACACTCTATTTCGTCGCCTTCTTTCCGGCCGTGATCATCTCGGCACTCTTCTCGGGCTTCTGGCCCGGCATGTTCGCGCTTGGCTTAAGCGTTATCATCGGCATTGCCTTCTTCGTTCCGGCAAACCTGATGGCCGGCCTTCCCGCCTCTTTCGTTGCAAACCTCGTCATCTATGTTGTCGCGGGCCTCTGCACGGTCTGGCTCGGACATTTGTTCCGCAGCGCTATTCGCGAACTACAGGCCGAACAAGAGCAGCGCGAATTGATCCTCAACGAAGTCGAGCATCGCGGCCGCAACATGGGTGCACTGGGCGCCGCGATCGTGCAGTTCTCGCTCAAGGACGACCAGGAAACCGCGGCTCTCATCAACAGCCGCATGCGCGCATTACAGGCGACCAACGATCTGATCACCCGCGCGCCCAAAATGGAGCCGGACATCGAAAGCGTCATCCGGCAGGAACTCGCGCCTTACGACCTTGCGCGTTGTAATTTACGCGGCAACAAACTGCCGCTTCGCGCCGATATCGCCCGCGCGGTCGGGCTGGTCGTGCACGAGTTGACGACCAACGCGGTGAAGCATGGCGCGCTCTCCGGTAATTATGGCCGCATCGAAATCGCGTGGTCGCAGGAGAATGAAAAGATCACGCTCGGCTGGAAAGAAGAAGGTGTCGTCAAGCGCGAAACATCTTCGCGCATCGGCTTCGGCACCAAACTGATCGATACGACCGTTAAGGGCCTGAATGGTTCGGTGGATCGCGAGTTCACCGGGAGCGGACTTACCTGCCGCGTCACGCTCCGGCTCTGACGGTAGCTTTCCGCGGGCGCGCTGGAGTCTCCATCGCAGACCAAAAGATAAATAGCATTCGACTTGAAGAACCGTTCGCCTCGTCCCACGTTAGGCAACGGGAGATTTTAGCATGACTGAACAACCGCGCATCGGCACCTCGAACGAGCCTCGCCCGCACGCCTATGATCCGGCGACCCAGCCGGAGCTGTTCGAGGGTGTGCTTGCGCGCCGCATTGTGGCGTTTTTGTTCGATGCCGTGATCGTACTCTTTCCAGTGTTGGTGCTCGCCTTCTTCATGCTGATCTTCACCGTGATCACGCTTGGGCTCGGCATATTCGTCTTCGGCATTCTCGGTCCGATCGCCGCGATCTGGGCGGTGCTTTATGTCGGCGTCACCCTCGGGTCGAAACATTCGGCGACCTACGGGATGCGCCTCATGGGCCTCCAGATGCGTACCTGGTACGGCGCGCCGATGTATTTCCTGCTCGGTGCGGTTCACGCGCTTTTCTTCTGGGTGCTTTCCAGCGCACTGACGCCGCTGGTGCTGCTGGTTACCCTTTTCAATTCGCGCCGCCGAACGCTGCACGACTATTTGACGGGCAGCGTCATGATCAATGATGAGGCACGGGCGGCGTCTCTGCGGAGAAAATAACCGCCATTAAATCGCCCTTTGACGGGGCATGATGAAAGCGCGATGATTCAACTTCGCTAGCGCGTGAGAAGGGCGATTCCGGGCCGGTGACAAAGCATTCGCGCGATACACCCCAGTTCTTTCTGACGAGCCCTTCCGCCTGCCCGTATTTGCCGGGCAAAAAAGAGCGCAAGGTTTTTACCCATCTCGTCGGCGACCGTGCGCCCGAGATCAACGACATCCTGACCCACGGCGGTTTCCGCCGTTCGCAGTCGATCGCCTACCGCCCGGCCTGCGAAGCCTGCCGTGCCTGCGTATCTGTGCGTGTCCTCGTGAACGATTTTGCGCCGACGCGCACGTTCAAGCGTGTGCAGAAAACGAACATGGATATCATCGGTCACGCGCGCCAGCCGGTCCCGACCACCGAGCAGTATTCGCTGTTCCGTCATTATCTCGACAGCCGTCACGCCGACGGCGGCATGGTGGATATGACTGTCCTTGATTACTCGATGATGGTCGAAGACAGCCACGTCCGCTCGCGACTGATCGAGTATCGCCCTCGTGGTCCCGACACTTTCCTCACCGGCCGCGGCGAAGGCTCGCTCCTGGCCGTTGCGCTAACCGATGTGCTCTCGGACGGGCTTTCGATGGTCTATTCATTCTACGATCCGGAGATTGCCCGCGAGCGTTCGCTCGGCACCTATCTGATCCTCGACCACATCGAGCGGGCGAGGCGCATGGGCCTGCCCTACGTCTATCTCGGCTACTGGGTCGATGGCGCGCGCAAGATGGATTACAAAAAACGCTTCCTGCCGCAAGAGCGCCTGATGCAGGATGGCTGGAAGCGTTTCGACGAGTGAGACGCGATCCCGAAAAGTGGGAACCGGTTTTCGGATAAGATCACGTCTAATATAAAGTTACGCGATGGTTCCTGCCTTCGCGTCGCGCACCCACTTCGCAGCCTGCGCCAATCCCCCGAACGAATAGAAGTGCGCGGCGATGTCGCCGAGATTTTCGGATGCTGCCGCTTCCGCAAGATCGTTGACCATATCGGCCGGGGTCGCACGCGTGAGCAGCTTGCCGATTGAGGTCGCGTGTCGCGCGAATCCCTTGGCGGAAGCACGCACGCCGCAACGCTGCGCGAATTTCAGAAGCGAAGGAATGCTCGCCGGCCCCGCCATGCCGATACGCACCTGATTGCTGACCCCGCTTGCGCGGAGCGCACGCAGCCATGTCACGACCGGCCAGGCATCGAAGCCGAACTGCGTCACGATATGCGCGCTCATACCTGCCCGCTCGGCCGCCTCAAGCTTGTCGCGCAGCGAGACGCGAAGAATGTCTTCGGAAATATCCGGATGCCCTTCGGGATAAGCAGCAGTGCCGATCTCGGTAATGCCGCTTGCTTCCAGAACGCCGCTCTCGATCACTTGCAATGCGTGCTCGAACGGTCCCGCGGCACGCTCACGGTCGCCGCCGATCAGCATCACTTTCTTCACGCCAGCCGATGACGAAAGCCTTGCCAAAAGATCACCGAGCTTCTTTTCCGACGGCACATTGCGCGCGGCGATATGCGGCACCGGCTTCAAGCCGCGCATGAACACGCCGGTCGCGATCTGGACCAGCTTATCGTCGGAGCGGTTCGGCAGATCGGTGAGATAGATCGGCGTCCCGGTCGGCAGACTTGCAGCGGCTTCGTGCATTTCAGCCGCCCCCGGCATCACCGCTTCCAGCGAAACGTCGTTCAGCACCGCGTGAAAGTCCGGAGCGTCGGCAACGCCTTCAAGACGGTGTGGGCTGAGCATGGCTTAATCCCGCTTTCTGGAGATGACGTAGGACTCGTCGTTGAACCAGAGCCCGCCGTGTTTTTGCAGAACTTCGCGTGTCGCGGTGAGATAGCGGTCGTCCATCACGACTTTGGAAAGCCGGTCGTCTTCCACCTGCGCGACATAGATCGCGGCGTTCCATGCCGCGAACAGCGTCGATGTGCCGATCGAGGAGCCGGTTTCCGCGGAAATTTCCGTCGGCAGCGTGTGCATGTCGTATTTGAAGATCGAGCGATTATCGGCGTAAGCATTAAAGTTGAGATCGCGGCCCGCCGAACCGAGTTCGCTCTTCACAGCTTTCAGAATGTCGTAGCGATCCTGTGTATACGGATTATCGCCGGGCCAGACCTTCTGGATGATTTCCTGTCCCGGATCGCCGCCGCGCGAATGTATCCCGATCATGCGGCCGCCGGGCCCGAGCGCACGCGCGAGCGGCGCGATCACTTTCTTCGCCTTGAATTCGACGCTTGAGCGCAACCTGTAAGGCTGTGACGCCATTACGAGATCGTAGTTCGCGTCGGTCGCGCCCCGCTTCGGAATGATGTTGTCCAAGAGAAACTTGTGATCCTGCCGATAGATCACGAGCACAACGGGCCGCTCGTAAACCGGGTTACCGCTCTTCGGCGAGACGCGCGCCTTCCAGTTGTCGGCAAGGAACGGCTGCAGCGCGGAAATTTGCGATTCAAACGAGAACGCGGAATTTCCGGTGAGCGCCAGTTCGTGCCAGACCATGCTCGACGCGGCTTCGCGCGAATGCGTGGTCAGCCACGGCGCTTCCGAATAATACATGTTGGTGAGGACGAGCACGGTCGAAGGATGCTCGAAAAAGCGATCCGCCATCTTGTCGAGCGCAAGCCGAACGTCCTCGAGGCTGATTTCCTTGCCGACGATATAGAACGGCAGCGTCGAATAACGCTCGTGCATCGCGCGCATCACGCGCGACAACACCGTCGCATCGCCGACACCGGCATCGAATACGCGCAACGCCGGCGGACGCGGATGGATAT
>JAKFYO010000316.1 GCA_021730825.1 Hyphomicrobiales bacterium | reverse complement strand
GTCGTCGGCGCCGATCACACCCAACGTGCCGCTGTCGGCGTGACCGCTCGCGCGGTCTTTGTGCCGGTTCGCACCAACGACTTCACATTCCTCGTCGAGGGCGACTATCAGGGCCTGCTAACGACGCAGACCGACGCGACGCTTCGTCTGCGCGACCGCATCGAAGTCCGCGTCGATCCGGGTGTTCGCCTGCTCGACACAGGCGTGCTCGCAAACGTGGACGGCGCGAATGTTTACAGCGCCGGCTTCGCGGGTGCTTTCAATGCGCTCTACTTCCAGGGCGAGTACTTCAACTTCAATATCAAGCGCACTGCAGGGGGCGACGCCGAATTCAACGGCGGTTATCTCCAGGCTTCCTACTCGCTCACCGGCGAAAGCCGCCGCTACAGCGAAAGCAACGGCGCCTTCGGCGGCATCAATCCGCGGAAGCCGTTCCTGATGGGCAGCGGCAACTGGGGCGCGTGGGAACTGGCGGCACGCTACAGCTACGCCAATCTCAACGACTCCGATGCGGCTGCGATCGTCCGCGGCGGCATCCAGCGCAACATAACCGCAGGCCTGAACTGGTATCCGAACCAGAACATCCGCTTCATGTTCAACTGGATTCATGGCGAGGTCGAGCGTTTCAACGCCGGCAACGTGAATCTCGGTGCCGAGTACGACGTGTTCGCAACCCGCATGCAGATTGCATTCTGATCGTTCTCTCTCGATCGGAAACGACGGCCCCGGAGCGTACGCGCTCCGGGTTTTTTACATCCGGGTCTGCCAGCCCGAAGGCACAAGAACGGCGCGCTGCGCTATATCGACCGTAATGCGCGGCGGATAGCCGGTTTTCTCGGTCGAAAGCGGATTCCGGATCGGGCTCGGGCCAGTGACATTTGTAATCGGTTCGGCGACGCGCGCGCCCAAAGCCTGCGGCGTCAGCACGCCGACGCCAAGCACATCCACCTTCTGATCGCGCGTGCGCGTGATCGATACTTCGGCCGAAATCGGGGCGAAGGACGCGGCGGCACAAGATAGCCGCAGCGGCTCTGTGCCGCGCGGTACGCCGATTGCCGATTTCGAAAGGGAAACGCGGCCGAGCGAATTATTGCCGACGAAAACTTCGCATTCCGTGGTCGGCTGCGTGAATACGAACGACACGACCTCTTCGCGGTCCGTATCAAACGTCGTGCAGCCGGCGCATACGAACACCAGCCCCGCAACAAGCGGTCCCAACAAACGCACCGGCACCAGCAATTCCCCTCGCCAGCTTTTCGACCCCGGAACAGCTTAGCGCCAATCGGGGCAAAAATCGGGTTTCGCTGATGCGTCAAATGGTTAAGGCCTGGATTTCGCCGGAGGACCCTAGTTCGGCGTTTTGCGGAGTTTCTCGACCTCTTTTCGCACTCCGATCCAACCTTGGGCCTGCAAGCTCGGAACACAGGCCCTGAAGGAGTCGCGGCAGCGAGGGTTTGAACATTCGTAGAAGCGGGTTTCGGTACCCTCCTCCGGCTTTTCGCAGATCGCGATCAGCCGCATGTCTTCTCCACATTCCGTGCAGCGGAGAACCGTATAGCCCCTGCAACTCATGACCACCTCCCTCAACCTGAGTGGGAATGCCGCCCAGCACTCTGCGTTCCGCTGGAACTTGGAGCGGAAGGTTTCTGGTAAACGGGCGTCTAATAAAACGCATAAAACGAAAAACCCCGGCGCAAAGGCCGGGGTTTGGAATTCTTGAAATTAAAGCGTTGGCTTACGCGGGCACGGCCTGCTGCTGCGCGTCTTCTCTCGGCTGCGTCTTCAGCCACGCTTCGTGACGGGCGAGATCTTCCTTGCCGCGCGCGCTCTCGTCGCGATCGACGAACTCGATCACGGCCATCGGCGCCATGTCGCCATAGCGGAAGCCGGCCTTGATGATGCGCAGATATCCGCCGTTCCGGGCGGCATAGCGCGGAGCGAGCACCTCAAACAGCTTCTTCACGGCAACGCGATCGCGCATTTCCGAAATCGCCTGGCGGCGCGCGTGCAGGCTCGCCTTCTTGCCGAGCGTGATCAGCTTCTCGACGATCGGACGGATGTCCTTCGCCTTCGGCAGCGTGGTGACGATCTGCTCATGCGTGATCAGAGACGCCGCCATGTTGGCGAGCATTGCCTTCCGGTGTTCCGGACGGCGGTTGAAACGGCGATGTGCTTTTCCGTGACGCATAGTTCTTTCCTCCGAAGCGCTTTGCGCCTCAGTAATGATCCTCGAAGCGCTTAGCCAACTCTTCGATGTTCTCCGGCGGCCAGCCCTGCACTTCCATGCCGAGATGCAGGCCCATCGTGGCGAGCACTTCCTTGATTTCGTTCAGCGATTTGCGGCCGAAGTTCGGAGTGCGAAGCATCTCCGCTTCCGACTTCTGAATGAGGTCGCCGATATAGACGATGTTGTCGTTCTTCAGGCAGTTCGCCGACCGAACCGAAAGCTCGAGCTCGTCCACCTTCTTTAGCATGGCCGGCGGGAACGGCAGTTCCTGCATCGGCGCCGCCTCGACTTCGCGGCGGGGCTCTTCGAAGTTCACGAAGATATTGAGCTGGTCCTGGAGAATGCGCGCCGAATAAGCGAGCGCATCTTCCGGCGTGATCGAACCATTGGTTTCGATCGTAAGCGTGAGCTTGTCGTAATCGAGGATCTGACCTTCGCGCGTGTTCTCGACGCGGTAGGAAACCTTGCGCACCGGCGAATAGAGGCTGTCGACCGGAATGAGGCCGATCGGGCTGTCTTCCGCGCGGTTGCGGTCGGAAGCGATGTAACCCTTGCCGGTGTTGACGGTGAATTCCATGCGGATCTCAGCGCCGTCGTCTAGCGTGCAAAGCTGAAGATCGGGATTGAGAACCTGTACGTCGCCGACTGTCTGAATGTCGCCGGCGGTAACGATGCCCGGACCTGTCTTCTTCACGACCATGCGCTTCGGGCCTTCGCCCTGCATCTTGATCGCGATGTCCTTGATGTTGAGCACCAGATCGGTGACGTCCTCGCGGACGCCGGGGATCGAGGAGAACTCGTGCAGCACGCCGTCGATCTGCACCGACGTCACCGCAGCGCCCTGTAGCGACGAGAGCAGAATGCGGCGGAGCGCATTGCCGAGCGTCAAACCGAAACCGCGCTCGAGCGGTTCGGCTACGACCGTCGCAAAGCGCTTCGGATCGGTTCCGCCCTGCACGTTCAGCTTCTCGGGCTTGATCAACTCCTGCCAGTTTTTCTGGATCACAGTCGTCATTCTTCGCGTCCCTTTGTGCGAGGCCGTTGCCACGCTTGCCGCGGCAATGCGCGGCGATCTATGAACCCGGCCGGAGCCGGAAACGAAACTCTTAAACGCGCCGGCGCTTGCGCGGACGGCAACCGTTATGCGGGATCGGAGTCACGTCGCGGATCGACGTCACAGTGAAACCCGCAGCTTGCAGCGCACGAAGCGCCGACTCGCGGCCCGAACCCGGACCCGAAACTTCAACTTCGAGCGTACGCATGCCGTGCTCGGCGGCCTTCTTGGCGGCGTCTTCGGCGGCAACCTGCGCCGCATAAGGCGTCGATTTACGCGAACCCTTGAACCCCATCGTGCCCGACGACGACCAGGCGATCGTATTGCCCTGCACGTCGGTGATGGTGATCATCGTATTGTTGAACGAGGCCGCGACATGCGCGACGCCTGACGCGATGTTCTTGCGCTCGCGCTTGCGGACAACTTTTGCTTCTTTCGCCATGACGGACCTGTTTTTCTAATCTGTTCGAGCGCTTAGCGCGTTGCCATCTTCTTGCCGGCGATTGCTTTCGCCGGGCCTTTGCGCGTGCGCGCATTCGTGTGCGTGCGCTGACCGTGCACAGGCAGGCCCCTGCGGTGACGCAGGCCGCGGTAGCAACCGAGATCCTGCAAGCGCTTGATGTTGAGCGTGACTTCGCGGCGCAGATCGCCTTCGACGATGTAGTCGCGGTCGATCATTTCGCGGATCTGAAGAACTTCCTGGTCGGTGAGCTGGTTCACGCGGCGCTCGGCCGGAATCTTCAACTCGTCGACGATTTTTTTGGCGCGCATCTGGCCGATGCCAGTGATGTATTGAAGCGCGATAACGACGCGCTTTCCGGTCGGAATGTTGACGCCTGCGATACGGGCCACTTTCAGTCTCCGAGATACGGGCGGTTCGGCCCGAAATTGTTGTCGATACGGCAAAAAACGACGCCCAACCCGCCTTCTCGGTGGGTTTGGCATCGCCTCAGAAATAGCGACGGATGGCGGGTATGTAAGGAAGGGTGCATGTCAAGTCAACCGCGAAAACCCGCTTAAACCGTTGCTTTTCGGGCCTTTAGGCCCTCGTCGATCGCCTGCTCCACCACCGGAATTGGCGCCATGCCATCCACCCCCAGAAGGGTGCCTTTGGCCTCGTAATAGGCCGAGAGCGGCGCGGTCTGGCTACGGTAGGCGTCAAGGCGCTTTTTCAGGACTTCCGGGTTGTCGTCGGCCCTGAGGGCCTCCCCACGGGCGGTCATTTCGGCGATCCGGGTCTCGATGCGCTTGAGTAAAGCCCCTTCGTTCACCTTGAGTTCCACCACGGCGTCGAGCTTGATTCCCTTGTTCGCGAGCAGCTTGTCGAGGGCCTCCGCCTGCGCAACCGTGCGCGGAAAACCATCGAGAATGAAGCCCTTCTGAACGTCCGATTCTTTCAGCCGGTCGTCGATGATCGCGATCACGATCTCGTCCGAAACGAGGTCGCCACGCGCCATGATGTCTTTGGCTTTGAGGCCGATCGGCGTTTCCGCCTTCACCGCGGCGCGCAGCATGTCACCGGTGGAAAGACGCGTGATTCCGTGCCGCTCGATCAGGCGGTCGCCCTGCGTGCCCTTCCCGGCACCCGGCGGTCCGAGCAGCACTAGCCTCATCGCCGCGCCCCGCGCAGCTTCGACTTCTTGATCAGGCCTTCATACTGATGCGCGAGCAGATAGCCCTGCACCTGCGCGACCGTATCCATCGTCACCGAGACGACGATCAAGAGCGAAGTGCCGCCGAAATAGAACGGCACCGCTGCGTAGGCCACGAGAAACTCGGGCAGCAAGCAGACCAGCACGAGATAAGCGGCACCTACGACCGTGATACGCGTCAACACGTAGTCGATATGCTTCGCGGTATTCTCGCCAGGGCGAATGCCTGGAATGAAGCCACCGTGCTTCTTCAGGTTGTCCGCGGTCTCGACCGGATTGAAGACAATCGCGGTGTAGAAGAACGCGAAGAAGACGATGAGCAGCGCATAGAGCGCCATGTAACCCGGACGGCCGTGACCGAGCACTGTCGTCAGCCATTGCAACCACTCCGGACCCGAGCCCGCGCTGAACTGCGCGACCGTGACCGGCACGAGCAGCAAAGATGAGGCGAAGATCGGCGGAATGACGCCCGAGGAATTCAGCTTCAACGGCAGATGCGAGGACTGTCCCTCGAATAGTTTGTTGCCGACCTGACGCTTCGGATACTGCACGAGCAAGCGGCGCTGTGCGCGCTCCATGAAAACGATGAACGTGATCGCCGCAACAGCGACCACGATGATCAGGAGGATCAGCGCGGTCGAAACCGCGCCGGTACGGCCGAGGTCGAGCATACCCGCGATTGCCGCCGGCAATTCCGCGACGATGCCTGCGAAAATGATGAGCGAAATGCCGTTGCCGATGCCGCGCGCGGTGATCTGCTCGCCGAGCCACATCAGGAATACGGTGCCGCCGGTGAGTGTGATCACCGTCGTGATGCGGAAGAACCAGCCCGGTTCGGAAACGATCCCGCCTGCGCCGCTCTCAAGACCAACCGAGATGCCATAAGCCTGCAGCATCGCGAGCACGACGGTGAGATAGCGCGTGTACTGGTTGATGACCTTGCGGCCCTGCTCGCCTTCTTTCTTCAGCGCTTCGAGCGTCGGAGAAACGGTGGTGAGCAACTGCAGAATGATCGACGCCGAAATGTACGGCATGATGTTGAGCGCGAAGATCGCCATGCGCTCGACCGCGCCGCCGGAAAACATATTGAACAGGCCGAGGATGCCGCCGCGCGCCTGGTTAAAGGCCGCCGTGAAGGCAACCGGATCGATGCCCGGCATCGGAATAAACGTGCCGAGGCGATAGACCAGGAGCGCACCCAGCGTAAAATAGATGCGCTTCTTCAGGTCTTCCGCTTTTGAGAAAGCGCTGAAGTTTAAGTTGGCCGCGAGTTGTTCGGCTGCCGACGCCATATTTGCTCCGATCCGCCCCGACTAATTTCGCGAAAAAGAAACCGGCCCGGTTACTTGGCCGCTTCCTTCTTCGGCTTCTTGGTCATCTTCTTCGGCCGCTCTTGGTCGGCCTTCTTTACGACGAGCTGCTTCACGCTGCCGCCGAGCTTCTCGACCGCTGCGATCGCCGACTTGGTGGCGCCCGCTACTTCGAACGAGAGCTTGGTCTTGAGTTCGCCGCCGCCGAGCAGCCGCACGCCGTTACCGGCGCGGCGCAACACGCCCGCTTTCGTGAGCGAG
>JAKFYO010000221.1 GCA_021730825.1 Hyphomicrobiales bacterium | reverse complement strand
CGATGCCCTGCCTCACGCAGGCCCTCTTCGAGGATCGCGGCACGTACCGGACTATCGTCGACAATGACGATCTTTAGATTGCTGTCGCTCAACACCGGCCAAGCCTAAGAAAACACCGAACTGCCATGGTTTTATGCAATCCGCAGGCCAGCCTCGCTGACAAGGCGTCGCAGGAAGGCGTTTGCCTATTGAGCGCGCTTCAGCGACAAACTCGTGCCCAACAGGCAGTTCCACACGAGCACGCGCATGGTTTCCGAACGGGACGACAAGGACATCGAGATTATCCCGCCCGGCCGCTCACAACGCGACGGAAGAACGGAATGGGTCTACGTGTCGTTCGACGACACGGCCAAGGCTTTCAAGGACCTGCCGCTGCACAAGCGCCTGCTATTGGGCGCGACATGGCTTGCGGGAGCCGTTCTCATTGGCGTGATTGTTTTTCTGGTTGTTGCGAGCGCGGTGTTGATCTGGATTCCGCTACTTCTGGCAATCGCGGTCATTACCGGGCTTGTCATGTTCTTTCGCACGAAACTGCGAAGACGGTAACCGGCTCAAACACAATCTCCGCCGCATAGCGGCGGAGAAGAAGCTATTTATTGTCGAGGGTGTCCGAGAGGCTTAGCGGAAGCGCAGATCCCACCAGGGATCGTTCGTCTGAAGGCGCCAGAGCGTGTCGGATTCAGGCGTCGGCGGAACGGCGTGCTCGGGGCGAGCTTCCGCTTTTGCGTCCTTCGACACCGGCACCTTGAAGGTCTTCACCAGCATGCCCATGGAAGCGAGCAAGCGGTATTCGGTGAATACTTCCGCATACTGTGCGGTGAGCAACGCTGCCTGTGTGGCATAAGCAGTGTTCTGCGTGTCCAGAAGATCAAGCAGCGAACGAGCGCCGATGCGGAACTGTTCCTGATACGAGCCGAGCAACTGGCGGCTGACAGCGGACTGCTGTGTCAACCAGTTCATCTGGCTACGCAGCCAGATACGGCGGTCCCACGAAGAGCGGCATTCGTGCTCGACTTCGCGGTGGGCGGTGTGAATCACCATGCGCGCTTCGCTTGCGCGGCGAACCTGCTCTTCGCGGTTCGCGGTATCGATGCCGCCGCTGTAAAGATTCCAGCGTCCGACGATTTCGGCGCGGTGATCTTCGATATTGCCGTTGACGTTATCGACGTTCTTGCCTTTGCGCGTGCTGAGCTCGGCAGTGACGCGCGGATAGAAATTCGCTTCCGCGCCGCGAACCAGCGCAAGCGCCGCGTCGAGGTCGGCCGCGCGGATCTTGAGCAGCGGATTTTCGGTACGCGCAACGCCGACAACTTTATCGAGCGATGCCGGAATGTGACGTGTCAGGCGCGGCACGCTCGTCGCCTTGCCGATCGGCAGACCTACGAGCTGAATGAAGCGCGACTCCGACTGGGAAAGATCGTCACGAATTTGATCGACGCGCGCACGCGCAGCGAGTACGCGTTCTTGCGCCTGCTGCTGATCCGCGATCGACGTGGCGCCGCCCTGCGTCGCTTTGTTTACGTCCGACGAAACCTGCGTGTGGAAGGCGAGGTTCTCTTGCGCTTTCTGGATCAGGACCCGAAGCCGCACGATGTCGATATATTCGCGCGCAACTGCGAGCGCGATGAATTCAGACCGCTCGAATACGCGGTGCGAAGCGCTGTCCAGACGCGCTGCCTGCCGCTGCACTTCCGAGAGCGCGGCAAAGCCGTCGAACAGACGCTGCGTAACGGCAAGCCTGACTTCACGCGTGTTGAAATCGTCTTCCAGGCCGTTCGGAATTGTCGCCGGCGTTCTGTAGCGTGCGATACCTCCGCGAACTTCAAGATCCACACGCGGCAGGAACAAGCCCTTGCCTTGACGTAACTCGAAGCCAATTGCCTGACGATTGTAGATTGCTTCGCTGATCTGCGGATTGCTCGCGACGGCGGCCGCAATCGCTTCCTCAAGGGTGAGTGCCTTGGCGGGCGTAGCAAATAGAGCAGCAGCGATGCCAGCAATGGCAACCGCTACTTTCAAATTCGGTCTCATAGCGCCTTACGTCCCCCAGCAAACATCTACTCGCCGCATCCGCCGGCGAAAATATCCGTATTCCGTATGAATTACGCGACTCTAGCCACTGCCAAACGCCAGTAGTTGGCACTTTCCAATAGGTTTTCAGGGCTGTCCAGTGCGGGAACTCGTCCAGCTATTTGCACAATATTTATTGCACCCCATGTTGCAGGAATGCCACAGAGGTATCTTGCTACGGAAATTTTCTGTATATAATTCAGAGACTTACGACAGTCTGCAAAGGTGCATGCCGGCGCTTACTGGCGGACCATCGAAGCGACAGTGGCCGGCTGCGGCGCCTGCGGGATCGAATGGACCCACGCCGTGCCCAGAGCCGACAGAGAATAGAACGGCCGATAGTGCTTCATCTCTGCGTCCCGCAGAACCGCGCCAATACGATTGTCGAGGACGAAGTTCTTTCCCTCGATCGAAACGACCAGAACCGCATGATCGACGCGTCCGATGGTGTCCCGAAGGACCACCATGCGCATGCTGGACTTCGGAACGCCTGCCGCCGCCAGCAGCCACATCTTCGCAATCGCGAAATCCTCGCAATCGCCTGCGCCGTGGCTGATGAACTCATTCAGCGTGGCCCAGTGATCTGGAACGCCGTAAACCGCAGCATCCGACGCGAAACGGAATGACCTGTTTACGAGGACATTGACCGCCGCAATTTTTTCTCCGGCATCAAGCGTGCGGAGCGCTTTCACTTCTTCGCGCAAGCGAACATACAAAGGATGCTGGCAGACTTCGCCTGCGGTGCAGCGGCCAACCAGTGAGCTGTCAGCCGCCTCGGAAACCACCCTCTCCCAACGAGCCATAATCTTTGCGTTGCTGACTTCGATGCTCGTAGTCCCGAAAAGATAACGCAGAGAATCTTGGCGTGCGTCGAGCATCGCGGGCGGCTTCGTCTCCAGCGGTTTTGGCTCTTGCAATACCGGCGGCAACACGGCGAACTTACCTGCCGTTGCCTGCAAGGGCTTCGTGTCATCGGCGAGCGGAAAGTGATCGCGGTGAATCGAGAGTGGAATCTGCGGTGCGGGAGCGACAATTTCCTGCGCGCTATCCGCAAGCGGCGTACTCGACGGCGCACGAAACGCAAGCGCCGTGCCCATCACCGCTACAGTCAGCGATAGCGAAGCACCGGCAGCGACGATCGCCGCCCGATATTCCCTGATCCACCAAAACTTGGATTGCCCAAGTCGCATCGCCCGATCCCGCTTTTTCTTGTTCTCGGGCAACGAGTAGCGGCGAGCTGTTCAGGGTCGGCTTCGGCAAATGCTCGAATTGAATCTATGTCGGAAGCGGCGCTTTACCGTGCGGCGCTAACACTTCGCTAACCATAGGAAGGCTTGAAAATGCTGGCTCGCGCGCGGGCGCGTGCGCATAAGTCGTTAGACTTTTCAGGATTTGGAAAGGCCGGCTTTTACCGAGCCGGCAAGTCGTCAGCGTTCGCGGAGAGCGGTCTCTTTGGCTTTCACGATCGGCTTCAGAATGTACTGAAGCACGCTCTTCGAGCCAGTGATGACGTCAACAGTCGCGATCATGCCCGGCAGGATCGGCAGAAGCTCGCCACGGCTCCGGAGTGCGGACTCTTTCGTCTGCACCATGACGGTATAATAGGTTTCCTTGGAATTCGGATCGGTGATGCTGTCGGGCGAAACGTTGGTGACCGTGCCGTTCAGCGAACCGTAGATCGAGAAATCATAGGCGGTCAGGCGCACGATCGCCAACTGCCCGACGTGAATGAACGCGATGTCGCTCGGCTTTACTTTAACTTCGATCAGGAGCGCATCTTCAAGCGGAACGATTTCGGCAATGACTTCCCCGGCACGCACAACGCCGCCAACGGTCGTGAAATTGATGCGGTTGACGATTCCGTCCACCGGCGAGCGAACATCGGTACGCACGACGCGGTCTTTTGCACCCTTGAGCGACTGATCGACCACGTTCAATTCGCCGAGGCGCGCATTGAGATCCTGCTGCGCAGTCTGGCGGAAATTCAATTTGTGATCTTCAAGCTGGCGCTCGGCTTCTTGGATCGCCGCTTCGAGACGAGGAATTGCCAAGTTCGCCGATTTCACCTGACCGTTGAGGTCCGACATTTCGCGCTGTAGCCGCAGGATGTCGGTTTCCGGCACGACCTTCTGTGCCGCGAGCGGCGACTTAATATCGTACTCGCGCTTCGCGATCGCCAGATTTTCCGTAAAGCGATCCAGATTTGCCTTGAGTTCGTTCAATTCGATGCGGCGCTGCTGCAATCTTTCGTTGAGAATCCCGGCCTGGTTTTCGAAATTGGTTTTGCGAACCTGATGGAGCCGCAATTCGCTGCTGACCACTTCGGGAGCAGCCTTCGTAAGATCTTCCGGGAATTCGAGCACGCGGGCATCGGTCGCTCCTACTTCGAACTGAAGCCGAATGACCTGTGCGCGCAAGGTGTGCCGCTTGGCATCAAGCTCGCCCATGCTTGAGGAGAAGCCGGTATCGTCGAGACGGACGATAAGTTGCCCCTTGGTCACCGACTGCCCCTGGCGGATGAAGATTTCCTTCGCGATGCCGCCTTCGAGACTCTGGATCACCTGCATCTTCGACGATGGCACCACTTTGCCCTCGCCGCGTGACACTTCGTCGATTTTCGCGACGAAGGCCCACACGATGGCAGCGAGCAACAGACCGATCAACGCTACGCCAATATGGGAATGAACCCTGAACTTGTCGTCGTAATAATCCTCAAGCTTGTCTGCGCCGATAAAGAAACGGTCGAACTTTCGCGCGGCCTCGTCCTTCATCTCTTCAAAGCGCGTTCTTTCCTGCGGCGGGGCATTCGGATCCGGCTGCTGCGGCCTGCGGAATTCTTCCGGGTCGAACTCGTTCGGATCGTTCCGTTTGCCGAGAAGGGGCATGTTCATGTGCGCACCACTTAAGCCGGTTTGCCGGTAAGCTTCGCCATGACCGCGTCGCGCGGGCCGTCCATGACGACCCGGCCGCGCTCAACGACGATCAGCCGGTTTACGATTTTCAGAATTTCGTTGCGGTGCGTCGTCACGATCAGCGTCTGCTTGCTGCCGAGGCTGTTCTGCAAGTTCTGCACGAAGATGCGCTCCGAGAGCTGATCCATGTCGCTGGTCGGCTCGTCCAGGAACAGCACACGAGGTTTGACCAATAGCGCACGCGCCATGATCACGGCTTTGCGCTGTCCGCTTGAAAGCAGCCGTCCGCCCTCGCCGACCGGCATGTCGAGGCCGCGGGGATGCAGGTTCGTGAAGTCGAGCACGCCCGCGATGCGCGCTGGCTCGATCAGCGCTTCCTCGGCGACATTGTGCAGACCGAAGCGGATGTTATCGCGCACCGTGCCGTGGAACAGGATCGAATCCTGACTGACAAACCCGACCTGTTTGCGCAGGTTGTGCGGCGTGAACTGCTTCACGTCGATACCACCGAAGAGCACGAGACCGGATTCCGGCGCGTAGAACTGCACCATCAGACGGCCGATCGTGGTCTTTCCGCAACCGACGCGGCCGATGATCGCGACACGCTCGCCTTCGGCAATCTTGAAGGTCAGTTCGTTCAGAACCGTGACCGGCGAGCCCGGATAAGCAAAACGCGTTGCGCGGAATTCGATATCGGAATTCAGCGGCGGCGTGTGAATAAGGCCGTCGGCGCTGTTGTCCTCGGTTTCCATGCTGAAGACGCGATCCAGCGTGCGGTACGCGTGCATCGTGTGACGCGCGCGCGCGATCACGGAAACCACGCCGGTGAGCGAGCCAAGCGCGCGGCCCGACAGCATCACGCAAGCGATAATTCCGCCCATAGAAATTTCGTTTGCCTCGAAGCGATAAATCGCGACCAGAATGATTACGACCGAAACGAACTGTTGGAGGAAGGCTGCAAGGTTGGTCGCGTTCGACATCACGCGGCGGATTTGTTCGCTGAATAGCCCGGTCTGCGCAACGACATCGCGCCAGCGCGAAAGCACGAAGCCTTCGGCGCGCGAGGACTTGATCGTCTCGGAGGCATTGACCGCTTCGAACAGAAACGCGTTGCGGATTGCAGCTTCTCTTGACGCGCCTTCGATCAGGCGGCCGCTCGACTTATTGAAAAGCCAGCCGAGCAGAACGCCGAACGCGAAGAAGAACAGCACCACCGCTGCGATCAGCGGCGAGATGATTGCGATCACGACTATATAGACGAGGAAGAAGCTGAGATCGGCGAGCAAAGCTACGTTATTGGAGGAGAAAAACTCCTTGAAGGATTCGTATTCGCGGATCTGGTTGATGAACTGGCCGGCGTTGCCGGGGCGCGCCGCGATTTTCGCGCGCAGCGCCTGCTCGACCACTGACATCGAAAGCTTGAGATCGAGGCCGCGGCCAGCGCCCGAGATCATCAGATCGCGAAGGTATTTGAACAGGAAATCGAAGGTCAGCGCGAGCAACATGCCGAACGCGAGCACCCAGAGGCTGTAATAGGCC
>JAKFYO010000332.1 GCA_021730825.1 Hyphomicrobiales bacterium | reverse complement strand
CGTTGACCAGATTGCTGACGGCTTCCTGCACCGATACCGCGCGATTCTGATGGCGATCGACGAAGCTGCCATGAATGCCGTAGCGCTGCGCCCGCCATTTGTTCTCGGCGGCGATCGCGTAATCCACCGGCGTCAGCGTCTCGTTGATTTTCGGATTGCGGAATAAGTACCGCATCAGGCAGCGATAGAGCGCCGCGATTGCAATCGAGTCGGAGAGCCGCGTGCAGCTATCCGGCGCGCGCAACTCCAGCGTCGGATGCGCATCGGAAGGGCGGATCGCCCACCACAAGTAGCTCCCGTCCGGAAGCACGCGGGCGTCGATCAACGCCTGCTTGTATTGGTCGAAATCCTCGTTCGAAAAGAAAAGCGGCGGCAGGCCCGTGCGCGGCAACTCGTCATAGGCAGCCAGGCGATAGCCCATGAGACCGGTGCGGCGCGAATTCCAGAACGGCGAAGAGGTCGACAGCGCGATGAAGTACGGAATGAAGGGCGTTGCGCGGCGCATGAGTTCTACGCGCCGGTCCGGATCGGGAATCTCGACATGCACATGCAGTCCGCAAAGCATGTTGCGCTCGGCGAGCATCTGCAAATCCTGCATCATTCCGTCATAGCGCATGGCTTCGGTCTGGCGCCCGGAAGTCCAGGCCGCGGTCGGATGCGTGCCCGCGGCAATGATCGTCAGGCCGAACTCGGACGCAATCGAAGCAAGATTTTTACGCAGCATTCGCAACTCGCGTGCGCCTTCCGAAAAATCGATCGAAGGCTTGGTCGCGACCTCGACCTGGGATTGCAGCATCTCGCGCATCACCGACGCACCGAGACCCGTCTTCAACGCAGCAAGAAACGCAGCGGGCATCCGCCGTTGTACCGCCTTGGTCTCGGCATCGACCACGAAATATTCTTCTTCAATGCCGAAGCTGTAAGTATCAGCCATGTAGCCTCACGATCCTTTTTTTTTGTTTTTGTTGGGCGGCTAGCGCCAGTCGCCGCAAACCGATTGCACGAGCGCGAGTGCTGCGACCGCCGCGGTGTCGGCGCGCAGGATGCGCGGCCCCAGCGACAGGCGGATTACATTTTCGCGTGCGAGCAGGCTATCGCGCTCGTCTTTGGAAAAGCCGCCTTCGGGTCCTATCAATACAGAAAGATCGCTTGCTTTCGCGTTACGCAATTTATCGCCTGACGATTTTGCACCTGACAATTTCTCATGGCTTTCTTCATCGCAAAACACGATTGCATTCGACGCCGGAAACGACGTCAGCCATTTCTGAAACGGCATCGGCTCATCGATCGCGGGCAGCGCGAGAATTCCGCACTGCTCGGCCGCCTCGATCGCATTTGCGCGCATACGGTCCAGATTCATTTTGTTCACTTGGGTGAATTGGGTCAGCACCGGCGACAATCGAGAAGCCCCCATCTCGACCGCTTTTTGCACCATGTAATCCAGGCGAGCCTGCTTGAGGGGAGCAAACGCGTAAGTAGGCCCGAAGGTTTCAGGCTGGGGACGAATTTGTTCCACCGGCCGTAATGCCGCACCACGCTTGCCGCTTGCGGCAAGACGCGCGAGCCATTCCCCATCCCGGCCGTTGAATATGATTACCTCAGCACCGTCGGAAAGCCGCATTACCTGCCGCAGATAATGGGCCTGTTCCGATGCAAGTGCGGCTTCCTGCGCCGCAACAAGAGGCACATCCACAAACAGGCGGGGGCTGCGAAAATCATACTTCGCCAAGGCGCGGCTCCGGGTTCTATTCGTGGTAACCTTTTCGCCTCGATATTGCCCCAAGTCACTGGCTTTTGTTACGCCTTGCCACTCATTCGAACCCGGAAACGCATGAACGCGCGCATCCTGCTAGCACTTGCCTTGGCCCTGCTCATTTTCGCGGGCGAGCATCGCTTGCTGTTTGCACAAGGCATGACGATCGGGCCCGGTCCCGGCGACATGCAGCCGAAGCAACAACAGCAGCATCCATGCCAGGCCGAATTCAACGCGCTGCGCGATGACATCCAGGGCAAAGGTAAAGCGCTGAACGAAGCCGGCAAGCGCAAGGCAACGCCGAAAGAACTCTGCGCGCGAATCACGAGCTACGCGACTTCTGAATCGAAGATGCTCAACTTCCTCACCAAGCGCTCTGCGGAATGCGGTATTCCGCCGGAAGCAGCGGATGGACTGAAGAAGAACCAAGGGAAGACCGTGGAGCTGCGCACCAAGATCTGTTCGGCAGCAGCGAACCCAGGCCCAGGACCGCAATCGCCGAGCACGGGTCTCAGCGGCGCAATTAATCCGAACGCGGGTGTGGTGCCGGAATCGCCGACCGGCGGCGGCATCTTCGATACGCTTTCCGGAAACGTCCTGCAGCAATGACGAGCGGCGGCGAGCGGCCGATTGCGCCGGTTGCCGACTCGACCGGCAACTGGGTCGATTTCGCAGCGCCCTCCTGGTCGCAACCTTATCTTCGTCTCGCGCGTATCGACCGGCCGATCGGCTGGTGGCTCTTGTTGTTGCCGTGCTGGTGGTCGACCGCGGTCGCGGCCCTTGCGCAACGCGCGCCGTGGCCCGACCTGAAACTGATCGTGCTGTTTCTGATCGGCGCCATTGTCATGCGCGGCGCGGGCAGCACATGGAACGATATTCTCGATCGCAAGATCGACGCACAGGTCGAGCGCACCAAGAGCCGGCCGATCCCATCCGGACAAGTGAGCGCGAAGGCCGCTTTTGTTTTTGCAATCCTGCTCTCCTTCATCGGGCTCGCCGTTCTCCTGCAAATGAACCGCTTTGCGATTTTGACGGGCGCGGCTTCGTTGCTTATCGTCGCGATCTATCCGTTAGCCAAGCGCGTAATTTCGATGCCGCAATTCGTGCTCGGCCTCGCCTTCTCCTGGGGCGCGCTGATGGGCTGGGCCGCGGTGTTCGGAGCGCTGGATTGGCGGCCACTCGTTCTCTATGCGGGTACGATTTCGTGGGTGATCGGCTATGACACGATCTATGCGCATCAGGACCGGCGCGACGACGCTATCATCGGCGTAAAATCTTCGGCGCGGCTGTTCGGCGAAAACACCAAACCCGCGCTGACAATTCTTTACACGGCGACCATCGTGCTGATTTCTACGGCGGTGATCTTTTCCGGTGGCGGAATTATTTCGCTCGCAGGGATCGCTTTATTTGCCGCGCACCTCGCTTGGCAGATCGTGACGCTGGACGCGAACAATCCTGCGTATTGTCTGAAATTGTTTCGGGCAAACCGCGATGCGGGGCTTCTGTTGTTCGCGGGACTTGCGCTCGACGTAATCGCGGGCGCGCCGGGGGCGTTGATTATTCCGCGCTAGTTGCGCGCGATAATCTCGCGCTCGCCCGAATAAATATTCTCTTCAATCTCGCGATTTGTGCGCTGGCTGCGAAGACGGACCGCGGTGCGGCGGTTGCGGAGCGCACTGCGGCGTTTGCGGCGTGGGCTTGCCGGCGCGCGATTGCTCACCGCCACCGGATTGCGCAGACGGCCATTCTCGTCGGCGATTAAAATCGGACGGCCGGTGACACGGCTCCATTTGCGCGCGTCTTCCGCGCATTCGTCGCTGTTCTCGGTTGCCTGCAAAAGTACGCTCAGCGCATCGTCGCCATGCTCGAGCGAAAGAAAGATCACCGGTTCGCTACCGCCGGGCGCGAGTACGCGCACCGCGATGCCCTGAAACTCACTGAATGGAAGCTGTACACGCATCTGCACGCCGCTCACCGAGCGGCGAAATTCAATCCCGTCGCGCGTGACCCCGATCTCGCGGCTACCGCCGTCGGCGACCGGGTCGGCTGCGGTAAAGGACATCGGAAGGCGGAGCGGATCGAGCCTGAACAATGGGCTCGATCCTTCCCGCGCGATTCCGGCTGCGCTTGCCTGACGCCTCAATTTCTTGCTCTCCCCGCCGGATTTTTCCGGTCGTTCCCGGAACTCTTACATGGAGGCACGAAGAATCGGCTTAAGGATTTGGGTAAATCTTTTCTGATTGTGCGCGAAAAAGCGCCGATTTGACCATCATCCTTGACGAAACCTTGCAGGCGGCGGCGTCAGCGAATAGAGCGAACCATGACTTCCGGGGCCGAAGCGCTGCATGCCGAAATTCTCCATCCGCTTCGCGAGGCGGTTGCGGAAGCAGCCAAGCTCGCGCTCACGAAATTTCGCAACAATGTGCGCGCGTGGAATAAAGACAACGCGTCACCGGTGACGGAGGCCGATCTCGCCGTCGATAATTTCCTGCGCGAAAGGCTGACTGAAATTGATTCCTCGATCGGCTGGCTTTCCGAAGAGACGGCGGATGTGCCGGAGCGTCTGACGAAAGACCGGCTCTGGATTGTCGATCCGATCGACGGTACGCGTTCCTTCATCGCTGGGCGCGAGGACTGGGCAATCTGCGCGGCACTTGTCGAGCACGGCAGGCCGGTCGCGGCAGTCGTCGAGGTGCCGGCAACCGGCGAATCGTTTGCCGCAATCAGAGGCGGCGGCGCCACAAAAAATGGGCAGAAGATTTCGGCTTCGACCAAAGCGGAAGTCGAGTCTGCCGCGATCGCATGGCCTGCAAAACTCAATAGCGCGGCGACGGTGCTGGGCAATCAGGTTGAAGTACCGAGAATTCACTCGATTGCCGTCAGACTGTCACGAGTTGCATCGGGAGAAATCGACGCAGCGCTTGCATCGGCAAATGCAAACGATTGGGACCTTGCCGCTGCGGACCTTTTAGTGCACGAAGCGGGCGGCAAGATTACCGATGCAAAGGGACGGCTGCCGATCTATAATCTCGCCACTCATAATCACGGCGCGCTGATCGCAGCGGGGAGCGTGTTGCACCCAAGGCTCGTTTCCGCACTTGCCGGATCGTTGAAGTAACCGGGGATCCTTCGCCGTCATGGCCGCGCAAAAACAGCTGCTTCATCTCGTCCTAGGCGGTGAACTCACCAAGCTCGACGGCACCGAGTTTCGCGATCTCGAGAAGCTCGACATTGTTGGAGTTTATCCAAACTACGCGAGCGCACATCAGGCCTGGAAAGCGAAGGCGCAACAGACGGTGGACAACGCGCAGATGCGCTACTTCATCGTGCATCTGCACCGGCTGCTCGACCCTGAAACGGATCAGGGCGCGGCGTAGCCGCCGCGTCGCTTTACAGCCATGTGGCGTAAAATCCGAACATCGGACACTTTCCGGCGCCTGCTCGGCCGCTCGGTAGCGTCATACCTGAAATTCGTCTGGAAGACGCAGCGCGTCACCATCGAGCCCGCCGATCTCTACGATTGGATCGACGCCGAATTGCCGATTATACTTACCTTCTGGCACGGGCAGCATTTTCTCACCCCGTTCGTGCCGAAGTCGCATCATAAAGCGAAGGTCATGATCTCCCGCTCTTACGATGCCGACATCAACGCCATCGCCGCCGAGGCGCTCGGGATCGGAACCATTCGCGGCTCCGGTACACACCGCAAAAACTTTCACGAGAAAGGCGGCGTCGCCGCCACACGCCAGATGATCGATTCGCTCGAGCAGGGCTTCAATGTCGCGATGACCGCCGACGTGCCTAAAATTTCGCGGCGCGCGGGTCTAGGCGTTGTCAGCATCGCGAAGCATTCCGGCAGGCCGATCTATCCGGCGGCGATTGCAACCAGCAGACGCATCGTCATGAAGCGGAGCTGGGACAAATCCTCCATGCATCTGCCGTTCGGTCATGTCGCGATCGTCGTGGAAGCGCCGGTGATCGTCGCCGCCGACGCAGACAACGCGGCGCTGGAGCGGGCGCGCGCCGAGGTCGAAGAAAAACTCAATCGCGTGACTGCACGCGCGGAAGTGCTGGTCGGCAGAGTATCGAAAGTCGCGAGCGATGGCGCCTAGAGGCCGGCTTCCCATTCCGATCCGCCTTTACCGCGGAGCGACGCGATGGGCAGCGCCCTTCGCCGGTTCGATCCTTAACTGGCGGCTGAAGCGCGGCAAGGAAGATGCGGCGCGCGTTCATGAGCGACGCGGCATTCCGAGTATCGAGCGGCCGCCGGGAGCGCTGGTGTGGGTTCATGGCGCAAGCGTGGGCGAAGTGCTGTCCGTGCTTCCTTTGGTCGAGCACATTCGCAAAAGCGGATTCACGGTTCTTGTGACCTCAGGCACGGTGACGGCCGCGCAGATGGCCGCACAACGAATGCCTGCGGGCACGCTTCATCAATATATTCCGCTCGACTCGCCGCGCTTCGTGCAAGCTTTTCTCGAGCACTGGCAGCCGGGGCTGGTGCTGATCGCAGAGTCGGAATTCTGGCCGAACCTCCTGATCGAGACTTCGAGCCGCAACATTCCGGTTGTGCTCGTGAACGGCCGGCTATCGCAGCGGTCTTTCTCGCGCTGGAAGCACGCAAAGAAAACGGCGACCGCCCTGCTTTCCAGTTTCGATCTGTGTCTCGCGCAGGATTTCGATGTCGCGGATCGCCTGACACAACTCGGTGCGCCGCGCGTGCTTTCGACCGGCAATCTGAAATTCGACGTCATGCCGCCGCCGGCCGACGCGCACGCCATGCAGGAAATGAAGGGCACGGTTTATAAC
>JAKFYO010000299.1 GCA_021730825.1 Hyphomicrobiales bacterium | reverse complement strand
ACACGTCGTTCGAAGGCGACGTCTCGATCAAGTGGTTCGAGGACGGCAAGACCAACATTTCCTACAACTGTATCGACCGGCACCTCGAAAAGCGCGGCGACCAGGTTGCGATCATCTGGGAAGGCGACGAGCCGACCGACGACAAGAAAATCACTTACAAGCAGTTGCATGCAGAAGTCTGCCGCTGGGCAAACGTCCTGAAGAAGCAGGGCGCAAAAAAAGGCGACCGCATCACGATCTACATGCCGATGATCCCCGAAGCGGCTTACGCGATGCTCGCTTGTGCGCGCATCGGCGCGATCCACTCGGTCGTGTTCGGCGGCTTCTCGCCGGACAGCCTCGCGGGTCGCATCGAGGATTGTAAATCGAACATCGTCGTGACCTCCGACGAGGGCATTCGCGGCGGCCGCAAAATTCCGCTCAAAGCCAACACCGATGCCGCCTGCGACAAGGCCGGCGGTGTGACTTCGGTGATCGTGGTCAAACGCACCAACGCAGCCGTAGAAATGAAATCAGGCCGCGACGTTTTCTATGACGATGTCGCGAAGACCGTTTCCGCCGATTGCCCCTGCGAAGAAATGAATGCGGAAGACCCGCTCTTCATTCTCTACACGTCGGGCTCGACCGGCAAACCGAAGGGTGTGTTGCACACCACCGGCGGCTACTCCGTGTTCACGTCGATGACGCATCAATACGTCTTCGACTATCACGACGGCGACATCTACTGGTGCACGGCCGATGTCGGCTGGGTCACGGGTCACTCGTACATCGTTTACGGCCCGCTCCAGAACGGGGCGATCACGCTGATGTTCGAAGGCGTGCCGAATTACCCGTCGATGTCGCGTTTCTGGGAAGTGATCGACAAGCACAAGGTCAACATTTTCTACACCGCGCCGACTGCAATCCGCGCGCTGATGCAGGCGGGCGACGAGCCGGTGAAGAAAACTTCGCGCGCTTCGCTTCGTCTGCTCGGTTCGGTCGGCGAGCCGATCAATCCGGAGGCCTGGGAGTGGTATTACCGCGTCATCGGTGACAGCAAATCCCCGATTGTCGATACCTGGTGGCAGACCGAAACCGGCGGCATTTTGATTACGCCGCTGCCCGGTGCGATTGGACAAAAGCCCGGCTCGGCAACGCTTCCCTTCTTTGGCGTGCAGCCGCAGCTTGTGGACGCCGACGGCAAGGTTCTCGAAGGCGCGACCTCGGGCAATCTCTGCATCACCGACTCATGGCCGGGCCAGATGCGCACCGTCTATGGCGATCACGAACGCTTCGTGCAGACGTATTTCTCGACTTACAAAGGCAAGTACTTCACCGGCGACGGCTGCCGCCGCGACGAAGACGGCTATTACTGGATCACCGGACGCGTCGACGACGTGATCAACGTCTCCGGTCACCGCATGGGCACCGCGGAAGTCGAAAGCGCGCTGGTCGCGCATCCGAAAGTGTCCGAAGCCGCGGTCGTGGGCTACCCGCACAACATCAAGGGTCAGGGCATCTATGCTTACGTCACCTTGATGTCCGGCGAAGCGCCGACCGAAGATCTCCGCAAGGAACTCGTCGGCTGGGTCCGAAAAGAAATCGGACCGATCGCTTCGCCCGATTTGATTCAGTTCGCACCAGGCCTGCCGAAAACGCGTTCGGGCAAGATTATGCGCCGCATTCTTCGCAAAATCGCGGAGGACGAATACCAAAGCCTTGGCGACACCTCGACGCTCGCCGATCCCGCGGTCGTCGACGATCTGGTGAACAATCGACAGAACCGCAAAAGCGCCTAAACAAGAGCGCTTGATAAAAGACACATCGCCCGGGCAAAGCCCGGGCGATTTCTTTTGAAGCAAGCATCGGTTTCGTTACTCGGCTTTCCAGTTCCCGCCGCGGCCATGATAAGTCTCGGCGGCAAGCTTGAAGCGCTGGCCGCAACTCCTGCATTCAAAGCGGTGATAGGTAATGTCCGACCAGCTATCCTTGCCGAGCGGCGCTTCCTTGGATGCGCGATCGAACGGAAAATCCAGATCGCCCTCGATAAGGTTGATGACGCCGCCGGCGACGTTGTCGGCCGCGAGCGCGATTGCGGCCCGCAGGTGAATAGGCATCGTAATCGTGATTTCGTCGTCGAGATGCTTGCAACGCTCGCAGGACATGGCGGCATCTTAAGGCGGTTTACGATAAAAGGTTAATTTCCACCGCCCCTGGCAAGCCGCGTCTAGAACTGCGGCCATGCAGAAATTCAAGCTTGCGCTCGCACTCGTCTTCCTGTTCGGCCTTGTGTTCGCCGCGAAAGCCCGAGAAGTGGTGCCGTTCGACGACGCGCCCGCCGGCATCATCGTGATCTCGACCAGCGAACGCGCGCTGTATCTCACGATCGGTAACGGCAAGGCCTTCCGCTATCCGGTCGCAGTTGCAAAACGCGGCATGCAGTGGACCGGAACGCGCTACATCGACGGCAAGCATGTAAACCCGGCCTGGTCGCCGCCGCCGGAAGTGCGCCGCGATCATCCGCATATGCGCCGCGTCTATGAAGGCGGTGCGCCCGACAATCCGATGGGCGTTCGCGCGCTGACATTGACCGGCGGCGAGTATGCGATCCACGGCACCAACCGTCCGAACTCCGTCGGCCGCTTTACGTCTTACGGCTGCTTCCGCATGTACAACGAAGACATCGTCGATCTCTACGAGCGCGTACAGGTCGGCACGCCGGTGATCGTCACGCGCTAACGCGCTATCCCGAAAAGTTGAAACCGGTTCTCGGACAAGATCACGCGCAAATAAATGAACGGCGCGCGATTTCAGAAATCGCTCGCGATTCCCTTTTTCTCCCAGTCGCCGTAACGCGAAGGTTCTTTCTCGCGCTTGGCGTTCTTCTCCAGCGGCAGCTTCGCGGCAGCGGCATCAATCGCAGCACGTCGCGCTTCGGCTTCGGCGAGCGCGCGCTTGGCGGCCTCGGTGAGCGGCTTCTTTTCGGTCATGATCTTCAGGAACATTTTCCCGGCGTGCGCGTCAAGGTACCCGAAGAAACACGGTACTTGCGAAGGGGGTTCCGGCACCCCATTGTTTTTAGCGGGTGAAGGTGGCGCGTTTAGCGCCGGAAAGGGAAATTTCTTCGATGAATTACATGAAAACCGCGATTCTGCTTGCCGGCATGACCGCGCTCTTCATGGGCATTGGCGCGCTGATTGGCGGCCAGCAGGGCATGCTGATCGCGCTTGTCATCGCCGCCGGCATGAACCTCTTCAGCTACTGGAATTCCGACAAGATGGTCTTGTCGATGCACGGCGCGCAGGAAGCCGACGAGCAGTCCGCACCGGAGCTGTTCCGCATGGTGCGCGAGCTCTCGCAGCGCGCGGGCCTGCCAATGCCGAAGGTCTATCTGATGGACAATCCGCAGCCGAACGCTTTTGCGACCGGCCGCAATCCGGAGAACGCGGCGGTCGCCGCGACGACCGGCCTGTTGCAGATGCTGAACAAGGACGAAGTTGCGGGCGTGATGGCGCATGAGCTCGCGCACATCAAGAACCGCGACACGCTGATCATGACCATCACCGCGACCTTCGCAGGCGCGATCTCCATGCTCACGAACTTCGGCATGATGTTCGGCGGCAACCGCAACAACAACGGCATCGGCATGATCGGTACCATTGCGATGATGATTCTGGCGCCGCTTGCGGCCATGGTCGTGCAGATGGCAATCTCGCGCACGCGCGAGTATGCCGCCGACCGCATGGGCGCGGAAATTTCCGGCCAGCCGATGGCGCTCGCCTCCGCGCTGAACAAGATTTCCGGTGCGGCACACGCAATCGAAAACTTGGATGCCGAGCGCAATCCCGCGACCGCGCACATGTTCATCATCAACCCGCTTTCGGGTGCGCGCATGGACAACCTGTTCTCGACCCATCCGGCGGTCGAAAACCGCATCGCACAGTTGCAGGAGATCGCGGGCGAGATGGGCGATGCCCCTTTCGCAGCCTCTTCCACGCCGCGCGTTTCCGGCGTAACAGGTCCCAAGGCGCGTCCCCGCGGACCGTGGGGTTGAGGCCATGGGGCTGATAAATACGGGTTGATGGCAAAACGTCCGAACAAACCGAACAAAGAAGAAGCGCCGGGCCTCACCGCCCGGCGCTTTGCTGCGGAAGCCTTGCTCGCGATCCTGCACGGCCGCCGCGCGCTCGAAGACGTGTTCGAGCACGGCGAAACCGGAAAGCAGTTTTACGCGCTGGATGAGCGCGACCGCGCGCTTGCGCGCATGATCGTCGCGACTGCACTGCGCCGCGCCGGAAGCCTGCAGGCCGTGCTTGAGCATTTCCTGAAGGAAGGCTGGCCTGAAGACGTGCGAGTGCATGCGATCCTGTTGTCCGCTGCCGCGCAAATCCTTCTGCTCGAGGTCGCGAACCATGCCACGGTCGATCTCTCGGTCGAGCTTGCGAACGAAATCCGAAACAAGCGCTTCTCCGGCCTTGTGAACGCAGTGCTGCGCAAGACCGTCGCGGAAGGCCGCGCGATTCTCGAGACGCTGCCGCCTGAAGCCGATACTGCGGAGTGGATGCGCACGCGCTGGCGCAACACCTATGGTGAAGAGACGCTCCGCGCGATCTGCCTCGCGCATCGCATGGAGCCTGCGCTCGACATCTCCACGAAGAGCGACCCTTCCGCGCTCGCGGCAGCACTCGAAGGCATCGTGCTTTCTACTGGCAGCGTTCGCGTCACCGGCAAGGGCACAATCACGCAGCTTCCCGGCTATGACGAAGGCGAATGGTGGGTACAGGATGCCGCTGCATCCATTCCCGCGAAACTGCTCGGCGACATCAAAGGCAAGCGCGTTGCCGATCTTTGCGCGGCACCCGGCGGAAAAACCTTGCAGCTTGCGAGCGCCGGCGCGCATGTCACGGCGGTCGATCGCTCCGCGTCGCGGCTGAAGCGGCTTTCGCAGAATCTTGCGCGGACGAAACTCAACGCCGAAGTTATCACCGCCGATGCGGCGACATGGGAAGCGGAACCATTTGACGCAATTCTCCTCGACGCGCCCTGCTCCGCCACCGGTACCATCCGCCGTCATCCGGATATTCTGTGGCAGAAACAGCCCGAAGACCTTGCGCAAGTTGCCAGCCTGCAAGCGCGGTTACTCGACAACGCAATAAAACTTCTTAGGCCCGGCGGCACGCTGGTCTATTCGACCTGCTCGCTCGAACCCGAAGAGGGCGAGGCGCAAATCGAGGCCCTGCTTGCGCGCAACGCCGCATTGGAGCGCGTGGCCATTGGCGACGAAGAAGCAGGCGATCCAAAAGCCCTCACGCAAAGGGGTGAACTCCGCACCCTGCCTTTTCACTTTCCGCACAGCGACCCGCGTCTTTCCGGTTGCGACGGATTCTTTGCGAGCCGCCTGCGCCGCAAATCTTGATTTCCGGCAAGTGGACAGGACTCTTGTCTTGGCTATGTTGGCCGGGGGTCTTGGGGGTTTACCGGCCGGCCGTTTGCGCCGGGCAAAGCGGAAGGCACTAACAACCGATGGCGGAGCGAAGGCGGCCTGCGCTGGGCGGTGGGGGATGGCGAGGCTGGTGGACGCGGATTGCCGCGAACCCCGCCTACCGCTGGCGTTTACGCGTGCCGATTCCCGAGCGGCTCCTGATCGCACCGCAAGACCTGCGCACCGGCGACCCCACGATCGCAACCGAAATCTACGGCGGCGTGTTCGGCTTCGCAGGCAAGGTCGTTGCTGCCGAAGGCCGCTCGCCGTTCGAAATCCAGTCGCCGTCCCGCGAATGGTCGGAGCTTCTGCTCGGCTTCAGCTGGCTGCGCCATCTGCGCTCCGCGGGGCTGACCCTTTCACGCAAAAACGCACGCGCGCTGGTGGCGGACTGGATTTCACAGCACGGCGGCTCGCACCCGGTTTCGTGGGAGCCGGAGATCACTGCGCGCCGCGTAATATCCTGGCTCACGCATTCCCCGCTGATCTTGCAGGACGCCGATCACGCCTTCTACCGCACGTTCCTGCGCTCGCTCTCGCGGCAGGTTCGCTTTCTGCGCCGCGTCTATCCGGTTACCGAAGAAGGTTACCCGCGCCTTCTGATTGCGACCGCGCTCACTTTCGCTGGACTTTGCATGGCGGACGAACAGCGCCTGCTGCAACAATCCGCGAAGCGGCTGATTCAAGAGTTGCGGCGGCAGATGCTCCCGGATGGCGGTCACATCAGCCGCAACCCCGGCACGCTCATTGATATTCTGATCGATCTGTTGCCGCT
The DNA here is from genome assembly GCA_021730825.1 of Hyphomicrobiales bacterium. GTDB lineage: Bacteria > Pseudomonadota > Alphaproteobacteria > Rhizobiales > Xanthobacteraceae. Next base: position 388 of record JAKFYO010000299.1, on the reverse strand, counting down.
GCGGCAGATCTTCGAAGCGCGCAGTGTTCCGGCACCGGGAATCCTCTCGAGCGTGATCGATCGTGCGATTCCGATGCTGCGTTTTTTCCGGATGAGCGACGGCGCGATCGCGCAGTTCAACGGCATGGGCGCAACCCCCACCGATCTGCTCGCCGCGGTGCTCGCCTACGATGATGCCCGCAGCGCACCGATTTTCGACGCGCCGCAATCCGGCTATCAGCGGCTTGAAGGCGGCGGCAGTGTCGTGATCGCCGATACCGGCGCGGCGCCGCCTTCTGCAATGAGCTATCAGGCACATGCCGGTTGTCTTTCGTTTGAATTCTCGACCAAGCGCCATCGCGTCGTCATCAATTGCGGCATCCCCACGCTGAACCGCGGTGGCTGGAGC
>JAKFYO010000149.1 GCA_021730825.1 Hyphomicrobiales bacterium | reverse complement strand
GACGCTCGCGCACGGCTTTCATAGAAACCGCGCCAACGAATTCCCATCCAAGGAAGAACGTCATGACCACCTTTGTGGCGAAGCCCGCCGAGGTCGAGAAGAAGTGGGTGCTGATCGATGCATCCGGTCTCGTCGTCGGCCGTTTAGCTACCATCATCGCCATGCGCCTGAAGGGCAAGCATCGCGCGATCTACACCCCGCACATGGATTGCGGCGACAACATCGTCGTCATCAATGCCGAGAAGGTCGTCTTCACGGGCAAGAAGCTCGAGAAGAAGGTCTATCATCATCACACCGGATACATCGGCGGCATCAAAGAGCGTTCCGCCAAGATGATCATGGAAGGCCGCTTCCCGGAGCGCATCCTCGAGAAGGCTGTCGAGCGCATGCTCGCTCGCGGCCCACTCGGCCGTAAAATCATGGGCAACCTGCGCGTCTATAAAGGCGACAAGCATCCGCACGAAGCGCAGAACCCGCAGCCGCTCGATATTGCAAAACTCAACCGCAAGAATGTGGGAGCCGCGTGATGGCCGAATCCGTTCAGTCTCTCGAAGGCCTCTCACAGCTCAAGGGCGTGCAGCCGGAAGCTCCGGTCCACGTGCAGAAGCTCGATAAGCAGGGCCGCGCTTACGCGACCGGCAAGCGCAAGGACGCGGTCGCGCGCGTCTGGATCAAGCGCGGCTCGGGCAAAATCCTCGTCAACGAGCGCACCGTCGAAGTGTACTTCGCGCGTCCGGTGCTTCGCATGATCATCCAGCAGCCGTTTGTCGCGTCGAACCGCGGCGGTCAGTATGACGTCGTTTGCACGGTGTCGGGTGGCGGACTTTCCGGTCAGGCCGGCGCGCTGCGTCACGGCGTTTCCAAGGCACTCACTTTCTTCGAACCCGAACTTCGCGGCGTTCTGAAGAAGGGCGGCTTCCTCACGCGCGACAGCCGCGTGGTCGAGCGTAAGAAGTACGGCAAGAAGAAAGCCCGCCGCAGCTTCCAGTTCTCGAAGCGCTAAGCGTTATCGTTTCATTCACTACGAAGGGCGCGCCGCGAGGTGCGCCCTTTTTGTTTATGCCCTGGAAATTCGATCAAATTTTATCGAGTTGAAACCCGGTTCCGTAGGGGCTTTCGGCTTAGATCACAGGCAACGAAGTCTCGCGAAGGCTGGCCCGTGCTCGATCTCGACGTTCGAACACTTTTCATCGTCTCGATTTCCGTCACTACGGTGCTCGGATTTCTTCTGCTTTTTACCTGGTATCAGAACCGGCAAATCCGTTCGCTGGGCTGGTGGAGCGCGAGCCACTTCGTGATGTGCGCCGGCGCCGGTTTACTCGGTGCGCGCGGATATATTCCGGACGTTCTCTCCATCGACATTGCAAACGCGCTGCTCCTGCTCTCTTGCGGCCTTGCATGGGGCGGGGCGCGGCTTTTCGACGAGAGGTCGGTGCCGGTCAGTGGCGTGCTCGCCGGACCGATCCTTTGGATGCTCGCTTCGCAGCTTCCGCTGCTCAGCGAGTCGATCAATGCGCGGATTATGTTCAGTTCCGCGATCATTTCGGTTTACACGATCGGAACCGGCTGCGAAGTCTGGCGCGGCCGCGTGCAAGAACCGCTGATGTCGCGCTGGCCCTTGAGCGTGACCTTCTTCGTGCATGGCGCGGTCTACGCGCTGCGTATCTGGCTCGTGTTTGCGTTCCCCGTCGCGGTTGGCGGCACGTTCTATTCGGTGGCGTGGTTCAGCATCATCGGGCTGGAGTCGCTGCTCTTCCTCATCATCGCTTCCTTCATGATCCTAGCGATGGCGAAAGAGCGCAGCGAACTCGTGCATAAGACCAACGCAATGCTCGATCCGCTGACCAACATCCCGAACCGCCGCGCGTTCCTCGACGTCGCGATGCGCAGAATGCGTCAGCGTTCGCGCAATCCGGAGCCGGTGACGGCGCTGCTGTTCGATCTCGATCATTTCAAGTCGGTCAACGACCGCTTCGGTCACGCAGTCGGCGACGAGGTGCTGCGCATTTTCACGGCGAAAGCCGCGGCAGAATTCCGCTCGACCGACATCATGGGCCGTCTTGGCGGTGAAGAATTCGGTGCACTTCTCTTCGGTGCAGGCGAAGGCACGGCGGTCGGCACAGCAGACCGGATCCGCCGCGCGCTGATGATCGCGACCGCGGAAATCGACGGCAAGCATGTGGACGCAACCGTGAGCGTCGGCGTGGCCGTGCTTGGAACCGACAGCAACGAGGATGTGGCCGAACTGCTCTCGCGCGCTGACAATGCGCTTTATCTCGCCAAAGAGCGTGGCCGAAACCGCGTGGAAGTTGCCGGAAAATTGCCGCCGGTCGTGGTGCCGCCGGTGGAAGAGGCCCAAGCGGCGGTTGCCGCGATCGCTGCGTTCCGGGTGGTCAGCCCCGGCCTTGCGCCGCAACTTCCGGCCGCGAACGAGGACGATATTACCTGGGCCGAGCCCCAACAGCTTCGCGCGAGCGGGAACTAACCCCGTTTTTCACTTCCGGGGTTTCTCAATTTTTAATCAGTTCGAGGACGGTTCTGTAAAGCGGCCCCGCTAGGCTCAGCTCGAATTCGTTATTTCACAGCCGCGGCGGACCAATGGTTCTCGACGTACCCACACTGCTCGTCGTCTCGATTTTCGTGACGGCGGTGCTAGGGCTCTTGCTGATCTTCGCCTGGATTCAGGACCGGAGCATACAGGCGCTTGGCTGGTGGGGCGTGGCCTATCTGCTGGGCGGACTTTCCGCCGGCATGCTGAGTTTGCAGCAGTTCATTTCCAATACCTTGATTATCGATTTTGCGAGCGCACTTCTGTTTGTCGCCTGCGGCATGTCGTGGAACGGCGCGCGCGTTTTCGACGGCAAGAACGCCAGGCCGTTTGCGATGTTCGCAGGTGCGATCATCTGGATATTCGCATGCCAAATTCCGGGGTTCGCGGATTCCTCGATAGGGCGCATCGTCGTCAGTTCGCTCATCATCTCGAACTACACGCTCTTCACCGCCTTCGAACTCTGGAACGGCAGAAGCGAAAAGCTGAATTCACGCTGGCCCGCGGTGATCGTGATTACGTTGCATGGCGTGGTGTTTCCGAGTCAGGTGCCGCTGACGATGGTGCTTCCCGGCGACCGCATCGCGGCGACGCTTACCAACGGCTGGATCGCGACGCTCGCAATCGAATCCTTGCTCTATTCGATCGCGGCTGCCTTCATTCTGCTGGAGATGGCGAAAGAACGCACCGAGCGCGTCCATAAGGAAGCGGCCCTCATCGATCCGCTCACGGGCGTTCACAATCGCCGCGCGATTACGGAGTTTGCGAAGCAGATTCTGTCCCGCGATGTCCGGCCTACCAAGCCGATGGCGATTTTCATGTTCGATATCGACAAGTTCAAGACGATCAATGACCGCTTCGGGCATCCGGTCGGCGACAAGGTGATCAAACTGCTTGCCATGACAGCGAAGAAAACTTTGCGTCAGACCGACGTCTTCGGACGGCTTGGCGGCGAGGAGTTCGCGGCATTTCTCGGCAATACCGACGAGAAGGGCGCCGTGATCGTCGCCGAACGCGTGCGGCTTGCCTTCCTTGAGGCCGCAAAGGTCGTGGACGGCATCGAGATCGGCGCGACCGTCAGCATCGGCGTAACCTTCACCACGAACTACCAGAGCGAAGTGGACGCGCTTATCAGCCGCGCGGACGAAGCGCTTTATGAGGCCAAGAATAACGGCCGGAACCGCGTGATGATCCGCAGCGAGCAGAACCTTCAGGTGGCCGCAACCAGCATCGTGCCGGATCTATCCGCAGCTGCCGCTGCGCCCGATCCGGTTACTACTCATTAACCGAGACGGGCATACGCTTCGGACATGGCAAGCGTTGAGTCCCGAAACATTATCGCTGAGGCCGCCCGGCTCGAGGTAATCGCGCATGGCGCGGGGGAAGCGCTCGCCTGTCTCCACGAGACCGCTGAAGAACTTCATCGCGCCCTGATCGGCGAATATCTTGCCCGTAAGCAGCAGCGGGGCGTCTGGGCCCGCATGCGCGCGCTGAGCCTGTTCTCGCTCTAACTGCCCCTAAAATTGAAAGTGCAGCGCGTTATCTGCGCGTCATGTCGAGTTTCTGCGCGTTCATCAATACGCTGCGCGCATAGGCCGTCAGTTTTGCGATTTCGCTGACACTGCGGTTCGGGCCAAGCTGCCCCTGCACGGCGAGCGTAGCCAGTCCGTGGATCAGCGCCCACTGGCCAAGAACGCGCGGGTTAGAGGTTTTATCCGCTTCCGACTCCAGACGTACCGTTTCGCGGGTGACGGCGGAGTAGGTCTCGACATAAATCGCAAATGCCGCTCGTGCGGCCTGGATGAAACGGCCGTTATCGTGGTCGATCAATCCACGCTGGAACATGAGCTGGAATTGTGCCGGATGGGTGAGGGCGAAGCGGATATAGCCGACCGCGGCGGCAATCAGCAGGTCTTTCAACTCGGGCTCGGCGGCGCGGGCCGCGCGCTGCGCCTCGGTCAGCCGGTCGAAACCGACTCTCGCAACCTCCGTGAGCAGGCCCTTAGCATCCTTGAAATGATGCGCGGGTGCGGCGTGCGAAACGCCGGCCCGCCGCGCGCATTCGCGAAGCGTGAAGCCTTCGACCCCGCGCTCAGTGAGCACGGCTTCCGCTGCTTCGACGAGGGCGGTTGCGAGATCGCCGTGATGATAGGCCTTCGGCGGCCGCACCGCGCGCCGGGCGGGCCTTTTCTTCTTCGGTTCCATGGAACGCTTTTACACCGTCAAGATTTATCTTGACAGTAAAAAGATGAGCTGTAGTTTCCAACTTGTCAACGTCAAGATGGAGGCGAAAATGACGGCACAAGCTTTATTCGGCCCGGCAAACTGGTTCGCGATGGCGGGCTGGCTCGTTCTGATCGCCGCAATCATCGCCAACAAAGCATGGCTTCGCGACAAGCTTGCGGGCATCTACTGGCCGCTCGCGCTTTCCGTGGGCTACTGCATCGCCATTTTCCTCGGTTTTGGCCAGAGTGGCGGGGGGTTCGATAGCTTGCCGGCCGTCCGGCAGCTTTTCTCGAATGACTGGGCGCTGCTCGGAGGCTGGGTGCATTACCTCGCGTTCGATCTTTTCGTCGGCGCATGGATCGCGCGCGACGCTTCGCTGTCAGGCGTATCGCGCTGGCTCATGATCCCGGTGCTGCCGCTGACGTTCCTGTTCGGGCCGGCGGGCTTGCTCCTGTTCGCGATCATCAAGATCATCTTCGGCAAAGGAGTAAAGTCATGAATGCGCGAACGATGACGCCCAATTCCGGTTTTGCTTCCGGAGGAGCCTTCAACCTTTATCGGCAGCAGCCGGCGCTGATCATCTTCGGCGCTATGATAACGGCGATGATGCTGCCGGCGTTCTTCGCGTTCCTGATAGAAACGCGCACGTTCAACGGCATCAACGTCTGGATCAAGCCGCTGAAGTTCATGTCCTCGGCCGCGATTTTCCTGTTCACGCTCGCGCTGTTCATGCCGTTTCTCGACAAGGCCGACCGTGAGCGAAAATCCGTTCGCTTCATGGTCTGGACGGTCAGCATCATTCTGCTGCTGGAAATTCTTTATATCACGTATCGCGCGTCGCTCGCCGAAGCCTCGCACTTCAACCGCACGACCACGCGCGACATCGTTTACTACGCGCTGATGGGCGTTGGCATTCTGACCGCGACCGTGATGAGCGGCTGGTTCGGCTGGCTGATGCTGCGTGCGAAGGACAAGATTGCAAATACCGATTTGCGCTTCGCGATTGCGATGGGGCTGATATTCGGCTGCGTGCTTGGCAGCATCACGGGCCAATACATGAGTTCACAAAACAATCATTGGGTTGGCGGCATTGCGACCGACGCGGGCGGTTCGTTCTTCTTCGGCTGGTCGCGCACGGGCGGCGATTTGCGCGCCGCGCATTTCCTCGGGCTGCATGCGATGCAGGGCATTCCGCTGGCAGGGTGGCTGGCAACGCGTTACGCGCCAACGAGAACGCGCGGCATCGTCATTGTCACCACTGTCTTATGGACCGCTGTCACGCTCGCGGTGCTCGTGCAGGCGATGATGGGCCGCTCGTTGTTTCCGCTCTAAAATTCCTTCGCGAGCGTCACGCGAACGGCGAGCGGCTCGACCGGATGAATGTGCCGGTCGGCGACGGGGCCGGGTTCGCCGGTAAGCCGCGACTCGTAAAAATATGCGATCTGGTTCGACTTCGCGTTGAACAGGTTCAGTGCGTCGAGCCACAGCTTCATGCCGTTGTCGAAGCGATAGCCGATGCGGGCATTGACGAGCGTGGTCGAGCCGGAACGCACGCTATCGTCTTCGATCAGCGGACGGGGGCCGAAATAGCGCACCTTCAACGCGCCGAACCAGCCGAGTTGCTCGCCGAAGGTGATGCCGGCGCTGGCAACGGTCGTCGCCGCGCCCGGCACATGATCTCCCGCCGGGTCGATGTCGGTGAAGCGCGCGCGCGTATGCGACAGGTTCAGATCGAAGCCGAGCCAAGCGTTGTATTGATATTTGTTCGTCCACTCGAAGCCGATGCGGCGGCTCGGCCGAGAGGCTTCGGTGGTGCCGGCGTCGCCGACGAAAAGCAGCTCGGAGTCGTAATCCAGCATGAAGAC
>JAKFYO010000162.1 GCA_021730825.1 Hyphomicrobiales bacterium | reverse complement strand
GCAGAAATATATCTTCCTCGAAGAGTTCCAGCGCGCGCCCGCACCCGATCCGCTGCCCTTCGGTGTCAGCATGGTTGGCCCGGTGATCGCGGCATTCGGTTCGGAAGAGCAAAAAAAACGTTTCCTGCCACGCATCGCCAATATCGACGACTGGTGGTGTCAGGGCTTCTCGGAGCCGGGTGCAGGCTCCGATCTCGCCGGACTTTCCACGAAGGCAGTGCGCGAAGGTAACGAGTGGGTCATCAACGGCCAGAAGACCTGGACCACGCTCGCGCAGTATGCCGACTGGATTTTCGTACTCGCGCGCACCGACACGAAAGCGAAAAAGCAGGAAGGCATCTCCTTCATTCTTTGCGACATGAAAACGCCGGGCATCACCGTACGCCCAATTCAGCTGATCGACGGCGGCAAGGAAGTAAACGAGGTCTTCTTCGATAACGTGAAGGTGCCTTACGAGAACCTCGTCGGCCAGGAGAACCGCGGCTGGGACTACGCAAAATTCCTGCTCGGCAACGAGCGTACCGGAATTGCGCGTGTCGGCATCTCAAAGGAGCGTGTCCGCCGCCTGAAGGAGCTGGCAAAGCTAGAAATTTCGGGCGGCAAGCCGATGATGGACGACCCGCGCTTCCGCGCCAAGATTTCGCAGATCGAAGTCGAGCTGAAAGCATTGGAGATGACGCAGATGCGCGTCGTCGCCGCTGAAGGCAAGCGCCGCGACAACAAGCCTGATCCGGCATCTTCGATTCTGAAGATCAAGGGATCGGAAATTCAGCAGAACATCACCGATTTGCTGATGGAGGTGGTCGGCCCCTTCGCGCTGCCGTTTGCAGACGAAGATGCGGACGGCTCCAACGAATTGCCGATCGGCCCGGATTATGCCGGCCCGCTCGCGCCGATCTATTTCAACTATCGCAAGGTTTCGATCTACGGCGGATCGAACGAAATTCAGAAGAACATCATCGCGAAAGCGATCCTCGGCCTTTGAGGCCGGGCGAGACGAGAAAGAATAAGCGTATGGATTTCGAGTTTTCGGAAGAGCAGCAGTTGCTGAAAGACAGCATCGAGGGCCTGCTCGGCGACAAATACGACTTCGAGCGGCGCAAGAAGATTCTGGAGAGCCCGGACGGCTGGAGCCGCGAGATCTGGAAGCAGTATGCCGAGCTCGGCATTCTCGGATTGCCATTTTCCGAGGAACACGGCGGCATCGAAGGCGGGCCGGTCGAGACCATGATCGTGATGAGCACGATCGGGAACGCGCTCGCGCTCGAACCTTATCTTCCCACCGTCGTGCTTGCGGGCGGCCTCATTCGCCGCTTCGGAACGGATGCGCAGAAGAACAAGTATCTGCCGCAGATCGCAGAAGGAAAAATCACCGGCGCGTTCGCGCATACCGAACGCCAGTCGCGCTACGACCTGTTCGACGTGAAGACGACGGCAAAGCCCGCGGGAAACGGCTTCACGCTGGACGGGTCAAAGAGCGTGGTGCTGAACGGCGATCAGGCCGATTTCATCATCGTCACCGCGCGCGTCTCGGGCAATTCGCGGGACAAGGACGGGCTCGGACTCTTCATTATCGACGCGAAGGCAAACGGCGTGTCGCGGCGCGGTTATCGCACCATCGATGGCCTGACTGCCGCGGAAATTCAGCTCTCCGGCGTGAAAGTCGAAGCCGATGCCGTGATCGGCAAGCCCGGTGCCGCTTATCCGCTAATCGAGCAGATCGCAGACGATGGCATCGCTGCACTTTGCGGCGAGGCGGTCGGCGTATTCTCGGCGCTTACCGAAGCGACCACGGATTATCTCCGGACGCGTAAGCAGTTCGGGGTCAACATCGGTTCGTTCCAGGTGTTGCAACACCGCAACGTCGAGATGCTGATCGCGGCCGAACAGGCCAAGAGCATGACGTTCCTGGCTACCATGATGGTCAACGAGAAAGACCCGGTCACGCGGCGCAAGACGATGGCAGCCGCGAAAACGCAGATCGGCCGTTCCGCGCAATTCGTCGGCGAGCAGGCGATCCAGTTGCATGGCGGCATCGGCATGACCATGGAACTGAAGGTCGGCCACTGGTTCAAGCGCGCAACCGCCATCGACATCCAGTTCGGCGACGCCGATTATCACCTCGAACAATTCGGAAATATGGGCGGGTTTGAGTCCGCCGCGTAAGCAAAAAATAAGGGAGAGAGAGAATGTTCATTCCGCTGTCGCCGAAGGCGGCCGAGTACAAGAAAAAAGTCGCTGCCTTCATGGACGAGCATGTCTATGCGGCGGAGCCGATCTATGCGCGCCAGTTGAACGAACAGGGCGACCGCTGGAAAAGCCCGCCGATCATGGATGAACTGAAGAAGAAGGCGCGCGCGCAAGGGCTCTGGAATCTCTTCCTCCCCAAAGCCGAACACAAAGACGGCATGACGAATTACGAATACGGCCAGATCTGCGAGATCATGGGCCGTTCGCCGATCGGGCCGGAATCGTTCAACTGCTCGGCACCCGACACCGGCAATATGGAAACGATCCTGCGTTACGGGACGAAAGAGCATCATAAAGAGTGGCTCGAGCCGCTCCTCGACGCGAAGATCCGCTCCTGCTTCGCAATGACCGAACCCGCGGTCGCCTCGTCGGACGCAACCAACATCCAGTCCGAAATCAAGCGCGACGGCGATCACTACGTGATCAACGGCCGCAAATGGTGGACCTCGGGTGCGAACGATCATCGCTGCAAGATCGCGATTTTCATGGGCAAGACCGATCCGAATGCCGATCTGCACAAGCGGCAGTCGATGATTTTGGTCCCGATGGATACGCCGGGCGTGACCGTGATGCGTCACCTCAACGTCTTCGGCTATGACGACGCGCCGCACGGACACGCGGAAGTCGATTTCAAGAACGTGCGCGTGCCGGTCTCGAACATTCTGCTCGGCGAAGGCCGCGGCTTCGAAATCGCGCAGGGCCGTCTCGGACCCGGCCGCATTCATCACTGCATGCGCGCAATCGGCTCCGCCGAGCGTGCACTGGAAGCGATGTGCCAGCGCGCGGTTTCGCGTACTGCTTTCGGCAAGAAGATCGCGGAGCATAGCGTCAACCGCCACTGGATCGCGGAATCGCGCATGGATATCGACCAGGCGCGGTTGCTCACGCTCTACGCCGCGCACAAGATGGATGAGCTTGGCAACAAAGAAGCCCGCGCCGAGATCGCGATGATCAAGGTGGTGGCGCCCAACATGACCCAGAAAGTGATCGACCGCGCGATCCAGATGCATGGCGGCGCCGGCGTCTCGCCTGACTTCCATCTTGCCAAGGCCTGGGCCGGCAACCGCACGCTTCGTCTCGCAGACGGCCCGGACGAGGTGCATCGCGAGACCATCGCGAAGATGGAATTGAAGAAATACACGGCGAGCAGCGGCAACGCGCGCTGATCGCTTCAGATTCGAAGAGAAAAGCCCGGCAATTTGCCGGGCTTTTTTTTGTTTTTAGTGTCTTGGAAATTTAAGGCGCAATCGTCACGCCGCCATCGACCACGATCACTTCGCCGGTGATGTAACTCGCCGCCGGCGATGCGAGAAAGGCAGCGACGCCGCCGATCTCGTGCGGCTCGCCGATGCGCCGCAGCGGCGTCTTGGTCTCGCGATCCTTGCGGAGCTGTTCGTTTTCCCAGAGCGCCTTCGCAAAATCGGTCTTGATCAAACCCGGCGCGATGCAGTTCACGCGAATGTTCTTGTGGCCCCATTCCTGCGCGTAATTGCGCGCGAGCGCAAAGTCGGCGGCCTTTGAAATTCCATAGGTGCCGATCATCGGGGACGCGCGTAGTCCACCGATCGAAGAAACGATGATGATCGAGCCGCCGCCCTGCTTCGCCATATCGGGGATCGTAAGATTGCAGAGCCAGACATTGCTCTTCACGTTCGAGCCCATGATCTTGTCGAAGGCCTCGTCGGAAATATCGACCATGGGACCGAAGGCCGGATTCACCGCCGCATTACAGACCAGAATATCAATGCGCCCGTATTTGTCCTTGGTGCCTTTGACCAGCGCTTCGACTTCGTTCTTGCGCGAGATGTTGCAGGGGATGACGCTCGCCTCGCCGCCATCGGCGCGGATCGCTTTTGCAACTTCCTCGCAGGCGTCGGCCTTGCGGGACGAGACCACGACCTTCGCGCCGAGCCCGGCCATGGTCTCCGCGATCGAGCGGCCGATGCCGCGGCTCGATCCGGTGATGAGCGCGACTTTTCCGGAAATATCGAATGGCGATTTCATTACTCGTTCCTCCGTTTGCGAAGGATTCAATCACGTTCGCAATGCTTGTCCACTCGTCCTGACAGTGTGCCGCAAGGCGGAAGGTTGTGATGGCGGGCATCGGCAGCTAGTCTGCGCGCCATAAAAATAAAATCGCCTTGGGGGACTGGAATGCGCGTTTCGCTTCGGACAGCCGGCAGGACCGCGCTTGCGCTTTTTCTTCTTGCTGCAAGCACGCCGCAGGCAATGGCAGCCGAAATCAATGGGGCCACACTCGGCCTCGCCTGGGCTCTACCCTTCGCCGGAATCCTGCTTTCGATTGCGCTTTTTCCGCTGCTCGCGCCGCACTTCTGGGAGCATCACTTCGGAAAGATCTCCGCGTTCTGGGCGGCGCTGATCATCCTTCCGCTCGCGCTGATCTTTGGCCCGACGCCTGCGGTTCATGCGCTCTCGCATACGGCGTTCCTCGAATACATCCCCTTCATTCTGCTTCTGCTCGCGCTGTTCACGGTCGCGAGCGGCATCGTGATTTCCGGTAACCTGCACGGGTCGCCTACTACCAATACCGCAATTCTCGCCATCGGCACGGTGCTCGCGAGCATCATCGGCACGACCGGCGCTTCGATGGTGCTGATCCGGCCGATCATGCGCGCAAACGACGACCGCAAGCACAACGTGCATGTGATCGTGTTTTTTATCTTCCTCGTCTCCAACATCGGCGGCTCGCTGACGCCGCTCGGCGATCCGCCGCTCTTTTTAGGTTTTCTGCGCGGCGTCGATTTCTTCTGGACTACGACACATTTGCTGCCGGAAACCGCGTTCTGCGCGGTCGTGCTGCTCGCTGGGTTCTTCGTCATCGACAGCATCATCTACAAGCGCGAAGGTCACACGAAGAAGGATCCGACGCCGGATAAGCCAATTCGTGTCCGTGGCGGCATCAACTTTATTCTGATCGGCGTCATCATCGCAGCAATCCTGCTCAGCGCCCGGCTTAAGATCGGTACGCTGACGATCCTGGGCACTGAAGTGGCGCTACAAAACTTGCTGCGCGACATCACGATGATTGTCGTGACACTTGTCTCGTTGCGGCTCACGCCGAAATCGAGCCATGAGGCAAACGGCTTCTCATGGGGGCCGATTCTCGAAGTCGCAAAGCTCTTCGCCGGCATCTTCATCACCATCATCCCGGTGCTCGCCATGTTGCAGGCGGGCCGCAACGGCGCCTTCGCGCCGCTCGTCGGGCTCGTTACCAATCCGGATGGAAGCGCAAATAATGTCGCCTATTTCTGGCTCACGGGCATTCTGTCGTCATTCCTCGACAACGCGCCGACTTATCTGGTGTTCTTCGAACTCGCCGGCGGCGATCCGAAGCAACTGATGACCACGGGGGCGCTGACACTGACCGCGATCTCAGCGGGCGCGGTGTTCATGGGCGCCAATACTTATATCGGCAACGCGCCGAACTTCATGGTCTATGCGATTGCGCGGAACGGCGGCATCAAGATGCCGAGCTTCTTCGGCTACATGCTGTGGTCGGGCTGCATCCTCGTGCCGCTCTTCATCGTGACCACATTCCTGTTCTTCCGCTGACCGGCATTAAGGCCGCATCGGCGCCGCGCGCGGCCCAGGCTTGCGAAGTTTCGCGACGAGATTTGCGAACTCGCAGAGCAGAGGCCGCGTGTTCCGCGGGTCGATGATCTCTTCGGCCATGAAGGTTTCGGCGGTACGAAACGGCGAACGGTAGCGGTTCAACCGTTCCTCGATCTCGGATAGCAGTTTCTTCGGATCGGACGAGGCTTCAAGGTCCGAACGATAGGCCGCCTCGATGCCGCCTTCGATCGGCAACGAGCCCCAGTCGCCGGACGGCCATGCGTAGCGGTAATGCAGGCGTGTGTGATTCATGTGCCCGGCACCGGCAACGCCGAAGCTTTTGCGCATCATGATCGAACATTGCGGTACTTCGCTTTGATACATCGCGGCCAGCGCCTTCGCACCATAACGGATCGTGCCCGCCTTCTCCGCTTCCGGGCCGATGATAAAGCCCGGAACATCGACGAAATTCACGATCGGCAAGTGAAACGTATTCGCCAGATCGATAAAGCGTTCCGCCTTGCGTGCCGCATCCGCGGTCCAGGCACCGCCATAGAAGAACGGATCGCTTGCCATAATCGCGATCGGCCAGCCATCGAGGCGCGCAAGCGCGGTAATAACCGGGCCGCCGAATTTGCGCCCCATCTCGAACAGCGAATCCTTGTCCACGATTGCGTTCAACACTTTACGCATGTCGTATACCTTGCGGCGGTCGCGCGGCACGGCTGACAAAAGCTGCTCTTCGCGGCGGTTCGGATCGTCCGTTGGCGCAATTCTCTTCGGCAGTTCATCGACCGAAGCCGGCAGATAAGAGAGAAATTTCCGCGCA
>JAKFYO010000327.1 GCA_021730825.1 Hyphomicrobiales bacterium | reverse complement strand
GATGTGGAACAGCGGGAGAACAATGATCACCTTCTCGCCGGACTTGAGTTCGCCCTGCGCCGCCGCCCAGTTCTTATAGATCGAATTCGTTGTCGTGAGATTCCGGTGCAGCAGCATCGCGCCTTTCGGCAATCCCGTCGTGCCGCCGGTGTATTGCAGGAGCGCGATGTCGTCCTCGTTTACTTCCGGCCATTTTGCCGGAGGTGAGGCAAGGGTGAGCAAGTTCTTCAGCGTGATCGAGCGGCCGTTGGCCGGGATTGGATCATATTGAATAGGTGCCGGGCCGAACTCCGCGTCATCGCCGATGATCAGGTGATCGAGCAGGCCTTCGGCATCGAGTTTCAGCGCGCGCGTGACCATGCCGGGGAAGTTCGTCGTCACCATGATCCGCGCGCCGGAGTCTTTCAGCTTATGCGCAAGCTCGCGCTCGGCATCTAACGGCGACATGTGCACGACACGCCCACCGCATTTCAGCACTGCAAAGAACATGACCGGATGCACTGGCGTATTCGGCAGATAAAGCCCGACCGCAGTTCCCGGCTTCACGCCAAGCGAAATCAATCCAGCCGCCGCGCGCGAGACGAGATCGCTCAACTCTTTATACGTCGTGCGCCTGTCGCGATATTCGAGCGCGAAGTTGCCGGGATACGTCGCAACAGCACGGTCGAACAGTTCATTGACCGTGCCGCCACGGACCGGCGCCGCCGGGTCCACGCCAGCGGGATAAGATTTTTCCCAAGGGTAGGGGCGGCTATAGGTCATGACGCCTTCTTCATCTCTGTCGCGAGCGAAGCGAAAGTTTTGCCTTCGTTGGCCAACCGATCGAGGAGTTTCGCGGGCTCAAGTGTCTTGTCGCCGCTTTCCTTCGCGTAATGCGCGAGGCGATCGCGCACATGCTTCAGGCCCACCGTATCTGCGTAATGCATCGGGCCGCCGCGCCACACCGGCCAGCCATAGCCATAGAGCCAGATCACATCGACATCGCCGGGGCGCGATGCGATTTCTTCTTCAAGGATTCGCGCACCCTCGTTGATCATCGGATAGACCGTGCGCTCGATGATTTCCTGTTTCGAGATCGGTCGGCGCTTGATGCCTTTCTTGGCCGAAGCATCCAGAATGATCTTCTCGACTTCCGGATCGGGGATAGGCGTCCGCGAACCCTTCTCATATATATAGTAGCCTTTGCCGGTCTTCTGGCCGAAGCGTCCGGCTTCTGCGAGCGTGTCCGCGACTTCGTTGCGCTCCCCGCGCGCGCGGCGGATGCGCCAGCCGATATCGATGCCGGCAAGATCGCCCATCGCGAACGGGCCCATCGGGAAACCGAATTCAAGCGTCGCTGCATCGACTTCCTGTGGCAGCGCGCCTTCCAAGACGAGACGATCCGCCTGTACGCCGCGGCGATGCAACATGCGATTTCCCACGAAGCCGTAGCAAACCCCAACAACCACGGGCACTTTTGCAATCTTGCGGCCGACCGTGATCGCGGTCTGGATTGCGTCGAGCGCGGATTTTTCACCACGCACGATCTCGAGCAACTTCATGATGTTCGCGGGACTGAAAAAGTGCATCCCGATCACGTCCTGCGGCCGCGAGGTCGAGTTCGCGATTTCGTTCACGTCCAGCGTGGAAGTGTTGGTGGCGAGGATCGCGCCTTTCTTTGTGATCTTGTCCAGCTTGCCGAAGATTTCTTTCTTCAAGCCCATTTCCTCGAACACGGCTTCGATCACCATGTCCGCGTCCTTGGTGCCCTCCAAGCCGACTGCGCCCCTAATCAGCGACATGCGCTTCTCGACGTCGGCTTCGGTCATGCCACCGCGTTTCGCGGTGTTCTCGTAATTCGTTCTGATCTTTGCGAGACCGTTCTTCAGAAACTCGTCGGTGGTCTCGATCAGCGTCACCGGAATGCCGGCATTTGCGAAACACATCGCAATGCCGCCACCCATGGTGCCGCCGCCGATCACGGCCGCCTGCTTTACTTCGCGCGCTTTGGTATCGGCGGGCATGTCGAGCACTTTGGTCGCTTCGCGCTCGGCGAAGAAGGCGTGGCGCTGGGATTTCGATTCATCCGTGACAAGCAGCTCGATGAACATGTTGCGCTCGCGCTTCAGCGCTTCCTCGAAGGGAACGCTCAGCGTCATCTTCACGGCTTCGACCGCGGCCATCGGGGCTTTCAGGCCCTTGTTGCGGCCGACGGCTTTGGCAGCAATCTCGTTGAACTTCTCGGGGTTCTTGCGAAACTCGGTGAGCTTGTCTTCCATCCGGCTCGCGCGTTTCAGCGAGAGCTGTTCGCTTGCGAGGCGCTTAGCAAAAGCAATCGCGCCGGCGAGAAGGTCGCCTTCCACGATTTCGTCCACGAGACCGTCTTGCAGCGCTTGGCTGGCAGAAATCGGATTGCCGCTCAGAATAATCGGAAGCGCTTTCTCGATTCCGATCAAGCGCGGCAGACGTTGCGTGCCGCCTGCACCCGGAATGAGTCCGAGTTTGATTTCGGGAAGGCCGAGCTTCGCGTCCTTGCTGGCGACGCGGTAATTGCAGCCGAGCGCGACTTCCAGGCCGCCGCCAAGCGCGGTGCCGTGAATCGCGGCGACAGTCGGCTTCGACACATTATCAATGTCGGTGATCGCTTCGATCAGGCTCGGTGCCATCGGCGGCTTGCCGAATTCGGTGATATCGGCGCCCGCGATGAAAGTGCGGCCCGCACAAGTGAGCACGATCGCCTGCACGTTCGCGTCGGCATCGGCTTCCTTGAAACATTTCTGCAAGCCCGCGCGCACCGCATGCTTCAGCGCGTTCACGGGCGGGTTGTCGACGGTGATAACGGCAATAGCGCCTTCGCGGCGCAGCGTTACTGGATCGCTCACTTTGTTTTCCTTGGCGTTTCCCGGTGGTCTTTTCTTTTGCCCGGAGCGTAGCGGATTTTAGTTTGGCTGCGACCCGTTCCCCTCTCAAGGCACTTTTGCAGCGCCCAAAGGGCAATTCCGCATTGCGGAACATTGTTCTGCATTCTTGACGCGAAAGCTAGAAAGTGGTCGCATTGAAGTCAATCAAGTTCGCGCATAAGAGCAGGGGCTTAGGCGTGCATAGTCCGAGTGCAGTAACGAAGCGTACCGACAGTCAGTTCACCGAACTCGACGAAGGCAACGACCGTAAATTTGTGGTGGCGCTGGCGCGCGGCCTGGATGTGCTGCGCGCATTTACGCCTGGCGAATGGCTGCTCGGTAACAACGAAATTGCCGAACGCACGGGTCTGCCGAAGACCACGATCTCGCGTCTGACCTACACCCTGACCAAGCTCGGCTATCTGACGCATGTCGAGCGGCTCGGAAAGTATTCGCTGGCGCCCGCGGCACTCTCCATCGGCTATTCGACGCTCGCGAACCTGCGCATTCGTCAGGTTGCGCGCAAACAAATGCAGGAATTTGCGAATTACGCCGGCGCATCTGTCGCGCTCGGCAGCCGCGACCGCATGCACTTGATCTACATCGAGCATTGCCGCTCGAAATCCGATGGTTTGCTGCGCCTCAATCTCGGCTCGCGTATTCCGATTGCGACCACCGCGATGGGCCGCGCATTGATCGCGGCCCTTCCGGAAGACGAGCGCGATTGGCTCATGGGCCACATCAAGCGCCACGCCGCGGAAAACTGGCCGCAGGTGAAAGCGGGTATTGAAAAAGCGATCCGCGATCTTGCCGAGCGCGGGTTCACCACTTCATTCGGCGATTGGGAGAAAGACGTGTTCGCCGTCGGCGTGCCGCTGATCCCGCCGGATGACTCGGGCGTTTACGCATTCAACTGCGGCGCCAATGTCTATCAAACGTCGCGAGAAAAGCTCGAAGGGGAAGTCGGGCCGCGTCTCGTTAATCTCGCAAAAAATATAGAAGCCGCAATAAGCGGCGGTTGAGGGAAGAAACGCTTTAGCCAGGGGAAGGCAACGTGGGCAGTAAGAAGAATCTGCATCATCGCTTTACATCGCGATGATGGACGTGCGTGTAGCCGAAAGCTCGGCGTCAAACGCAGCAAGGAAATCGAGGTCAGCCGGCACCATTCTTTCGGTGAAGAGCGTTGGTGTGCGCTTCGGCGGCATCGTTGCGCTGGACGGAATTTCCTTCGATCAGAGCGAAGGCACAATTCTCGGCCTGATCGGCCCGAACGGCGCCGGCAAAACCACGATGTTCAACTGCCTGAGCCGGCTCTACACGCCGAATTCGGGCGACATCGCCTTCGACGGGAAATCCATTCTCAAGCTCGCCCCGCATCACATCGCGGGCCTTGGAATTGCGCGCACCTTCCAGAATCTGGCGTTGTTCAAGAACATGACCGTACTCGACAACATCAAAGTCGGGTTTCATCCGGTCACGAAGAGCGACTATTTCAGCGATTCCCTCCGTCTGCCCTGGGTTCGCAAGCAGGAGAAAGAGATCGACGCGCAGGCGTGCGGGATCGTCGATTATCTCGAATTGCGCAAGGTGGCCGACACGCTGGTATCGGGTCTGCCGATCGGCACGCAGAAGCGCGTCGAACTCGCACGCGCGCTTGCAGCGAAGCCACGGCTGTTGCTGCTCGATGAACCGGCGGCCGGTCTGACGCATCACGAAGTTGGCGAACTGGGCGATCTGATCAAGCAAATCAGGGACGATCGCGGCGTCACTGTGCTCCTGGTCGAGCATCACATGAGCCTTGTGATGTCGATTTCCGACAAGGTTGTCGCGCTCGATTTCGGCAAGAAGATTAGTGAAGGTACGCCGGCCGAGGTGCAGAAAGACCCCGAAGTAATCCGCGCTTATCTAGGGAGCGGCAAGAAATGAGCACGCCGTTACTCAGCGCAAAAAACCTCCGTGCCTTCTATGGCCCGACGCAAATTCTCTACGATCTCAACTTCGACATGCATGCCGGCGGCATCACCACTCTTTTAGGCGCGAACGGTGCCGGCAAAACCACGACGCTCCGCGCGCTTTCCGCGATGGTGAAAACCAGCGGCGAAATCCGCTTCGACGGCAAGCTGATCTCGAACAAGGAAACCGCGGACATCGTGCGTCTCGGGGTCGCGCATGTGCCCGAAGGCCGCGGCACCTTCGTGCGCCAGACCGTCGAGGAAAACCTGCAACTCGGCGGCATCACGCAGCCGGCGGGTCAGATTTCCGCTGATGTAGAACGGGTTTTTGCGTATTTTCCGCGGCTGAAAGAGCGCTTCCGCCAGCAGGCCGGAACGCTTTCCGGCGGCGAGCAACAGATGCTTGCGATCGGCCGCGCGCTGATGTTGCGGCCCAAAGTGATGCTCTTGGACGAGCCTTCCTTCGGCCTTGCGCCGCTGATCGTGCAGGAAATGTTCGAGATCCTTCGCACGCTGAATCAGAAGGAAAAAGTCTCGATGTTTCTGGTCGAGCAGAACGCTTCGCTCGCGCTCGAACTCGCCGATCACGCTTATCTTTTGGAGACCGGCCGCGTCGTGATGTCGGGCCCGGCAAAACAACTCAGCGCGGATGAAAACATCCGCCGCGCCTATCTCGGTTACTGAGGAAGAACGATGGAACAAGTCGTACAACAAATCATCGGCGGTTTAGCCACCGGCGCGATCTATGCCTGCATCGCGCTGTCCATCGTGATGATTTACCAGGCCATCGACCATCTGAATTTCGCGCAAGGCGAAATGGCGATGTTCTCGACCTATATCGCCTGGCAGTTGATGCAGTGGGGCACGCCATATTGGGGCGCGTTCTTCATCACCATCGCAATCTCCTTCGTGCTCGGCTACGCAATCGAACGCACGGTGTTCAAGCCGGTGCATAATGCGCCCGTGCTGAGCCACATCGTCATTTTCATCGCGCTGTTTGCGATCATCAATTCGATGGCGGGCTTCATCTGGGAATTCACGATTAAGCCGTTCCCGACGCCGTTCGGTACCAAGCCGGTTCTTGGCGAGGGTCTCTTGAGCGCGCATGGCGCGGGCATGATCGGGGTCACCGGCATCATGCTCGGCCTGCTCTATCTTTTCTTCCGCTACACCCGCGTCGGTCTTGCCATGCGTGCGGCATCGGCCAATCCGGATTCCGCGCGGCTTGTCGGCATCCGCGTCGGCTTCATGAATGCGCTCGGCTGGGGCATGGCGGCGGCAATCGGGGCGGTGGCTGGCATGATGATCGCGCCGGTCGTGTTCCTCGAGCCGAACATGATGGTGACGATCTTGCTTTACGGCTTTGCCGGTGCCGTCGTGGGCGGGCTCACAAGTCCGGGCGGCGCGGTGTTTGGCGGCTTTGCGGTGGGCGTGATCGAGAACCTTGCGTCCTTCGTTCCGCATTTCGGCGCGGAGATGAAACTTTCCATCGCGCTGGCGCTGATCATTCTGGTGCTGACCCTGAAGCCCAGCGGCCTCTTCGGCCGCAGAATCGTGAGCCGGGTGTAGCGCCATGAAAACGAGCACTCCCGTCACATCCGTCATCGCCGCGATCGGCGCGACCGTCATTACGCTCGGCGAGAACTGGAAACTCGCCGGCTTTATTCTTGTATTGACTGCCGGCGCGATCTTTCCGCTTTGCGCGTCGGGGGTTTTCACCTTCCAGATCACGCAGCTTCTGATCTATGCGATTGCGATTGCAGGCCTGAATCTGCTGACCGGCTTCAATGGCCAGTTCTCGCTGGGGCACAGCGCTTTCTACGCCATCGGCGCTTACGTCTCGGCCGTGCTGATGACGCAACTCGACATGCCGTTC
>JAKFYO010000256.1 GCA_021730825.1 Hyphomicrobiales bacterium | reverse complement strand
CTTCAAGACCTATGGCCGTCATCTCAGGCTCTCGACCACGCTCGCAATCGGCGGCGTGAACATCGGCCGCCAGATCAAGGCGCTCGCGAACGGCGTCGATATTCTGGTCGCGACACCGGGCCGTTTGCTCGACCTCGTAAATTCGCGGGCGATCCGCCTCGACCGCATCGAAATCTTCGTGCTCGACGAAGCAGACCGCATGCTGGACATGGGTTTTATCGGCGACATTCGTAAGATCGCGAAGATGCTCCCCGAAAAGCGCCAGACGCTGTTCTTCTCGGCCACCATGCCGAACGAAATCGAGCATCTGGTTTCGCAGTTCCTGAAAGAGCCGGTGCGTGTCGCCGTGACCCCGGTCGCGAAGACCGCCGACAAGGTCGAGCAGCGCGTCATTCTGATCGAGAAGAACGGCAAGACCGCTTTGCTGGTTGAGTTGCTAAAGGCCGAGCCGATCGACCGCGCGCTGGTCTTCACGCGCACCAAGCACGGTGCCGACAAGGTCGTAAAATCCTTGCAGAACGCAGGCGTTGCTTCGGACGCGATCCACGGCAACAAGTCACAAAATCAAAGAGAGCGTGCGCTCGGTATGTTCCGCGCCGGCAAGACGCGAGTGCTGGTTGCGACCGACATCGCGGCGCGCGGCATCGACGTCGACGGCGTGAGCCATGTCATCAACTTCGACATGCCAAACGTTCCGGAAAGCTACGTGCATCGCATCGGCCGCACCGCGCGCGCCGGGGCTGAAGGCATTGCGATTTCGTTCGTCGCCAACGACGAGCGTGCATTCCTTCGTGACGTCGAGCGTCTGACCAAGATTTCGATCCCTTCGACGGACCGCCGTCTCAACCCGTCGCTGGGTGAAGGCAAAGGCGGGGGTGAAAACCGCGGCGGCCGCAATAACCGCCAAGGTCCGAAGCGTCATCGCCGAGGCAACAATCCGCATCGTGGCCAGCGTCCGCAGCAAAATGGCGAGGGCAGTCACGAGCAGCGCGCCGACAATCGCGCTCCGCGTCCGCAGCACAACGGCGAGCGCAAGCACGAGCAGCGTACCGAACACCGCGCCCCGCGCCCGCAGCACAACGGCGAGCGCAAACACGAAGGACGCCCGGAGAACCGTTCCCAGCGTCCGCACCAGCATTCCAAGCCGGAACACCGGCAGCACAATAACAACCGTAACCAGACTCAGCCGAAGGCGGAGAACGGCGGTCAGTTGACCGGCGTCGCCTTCATGGACCGCAAACCGAAGCGCCGCGGCGACCGCCAGCAGCGCCCAGCGCAACACTAAGGAAACGCATGGCGAAAGAAGATCTGATCGAATTCGAGGGCGTCGTTACGGAAGTGCTTCCGGACGGCAACTACCGCGTGAAGCTCGACAACGAGCACGTCATTCTCGCTTACGCGGCGGGCAAGATGAAAAAGCATCGCATCCGCACGCTGGAAGGCGACCGCGTCACTGTCGAGATGTCGCCTTACGACCTCGCCAGAGGCCGCATCAGCTTCCGCCACAAAGGCGATGCTCCGGCCATGGCGCCTGGCGCGCAGCGCAAGCCGCAGTTCCGCCGCCGCTAAAAAAAGAGACGCGCTACGCAAGTCGGCTATAGCCGACTTGCGATTCTAACTGTTACGCCGCGTCCTCTTTCAGCACACCGCGCCGGATCTGATCCTCTTCGATGCTCTCGAAGAGGGCGCGGAAGTTGCCTTCGCCGAAACCGTCGTCGCCCTTGCGTTCGATGAATTCGAAGAAGATCGGCCCGATCGCGTTCGACGAGAAGATTTGCAGCAGCACCTTCGTCTCGCGGCCATCGACCACACCTTCGCCGTCGATGAGAATGCCGTTCTTCTCAAGGCGCTTTAAGTCCTCGCCGTGGCCCGGCACGCGGCCATCCACTTTCTCGAAGTAAGTCTTCGGCGGCGCGGGCATGAACTTCAGTCCGTCCGCGCGCAGTTTCTCGATCGTTGCATAGATGTTCTTCGAGCCACAGGCGATATGCTGAATGCCTTCGCCGTTATAGGCGTGCAGGTATTCTTCGATCTGCGATTTTTCGTCGGCACTCTCGTTGATCGGGATTCGGATTTTTCCGTCCGGGCTTGTGAGAGCTTTCGAAAAGAGGCCGGTGAGCTTGCCTTCGATGTCGAAGAAGCGGATCTGCTTGAAGTTGAAGAGCCGCTCGTAAAACCCGGCCCACACATCCATGCGCCCGCGCTGCACATTGTGGGTGAGGTGATCGAGGTAATAGAGACCGACACCCTCCGGCGTAGGATTAGGCTTGCCCAGCCACTCGAATTCTTCGTCGTAAGCGTTGCCCTTCGCGCCGTAGCGTTCCACGAAATACAAGAGCGAACCGCCGATGCCCTTGATCGCGGGCACGTCGAGCGACTTTGCGCTGTCTTTCGGATCTGCCGCTTCAGCGCCCATCGAGAGCGCACGCTCGAATGCGTGTTTTGCATCGACCACGCGAAACGCCATCGAAGGCGCGCAGGGGCCGTGCTTCTCGACAAAGTTGAAGCCGTGCGAACCCGGCTCCTCGTTTACGAGATAGCTCACGTTGCCTTGCTGATAGACGGTGATCTTCTTGGTCTTGTGCTTCGCGGTCGGGGTGAAGCCCATGAGCTTGAAAAGCTGGTGCAGCTTCGCGGGCTCGGGATGCGCGTATTCGACGAACTCGAAGCCGTCGGTGCCCATCGGATTGTGCTTGGAAATCTCAGCGGGCTCGGCGTCGTGCGGGAACGGACCCATGGCAATTCCTCCTGCGATTCATCGTTTCAACGCATAGAATTGCAGGAAGTTCTTGCAAAAGGCGGTCATTTAGGGCGTTATTTCTGCAAATTACGCATGAATCACGCATATAATGGCCAATAGATGCAAGAAACAATCGAATTGGACGCTCAGGACCGCGCCATCGTCGCCGCGTTACAGGAAAACGGTGCGCTCACGAATGCCGAACTCGCGGAGCGCGTGAATCTCTCCGCCTCGCAAAGCTCGCGGCGGCGGCAGCGGCTGGAGGAGGCGGGGGTCATCAGGGGCTACCGCGCGGAAGTCGACCCGGCCCGCATGGGTTTCGGCGTGACCGTCTTCATTCAGGTGACGCTTGCGACCCATTCTGGCCAGAACGCCAGGCGATTTCGCGATCTGGTCGCTCATACGCCTGCGATCCTCGAGGCGCATGCGCTCACGGGTGACGCGGACTATCTCGTCAAGGCGGTGGTGGAGGATTTGCCCGCGCTGGGTGCGCTGGTGAACCAGGTGCTGCTGCCGCACGAGTCCGTCGAGCGGGTGCGCTCGAATGTGGTGCTGGAAACACTGAAACAGGGCACCAGACTGCCACTCTGAGGCCGGGGGCGCATTTCCTTGACAAGCATGGCCCCCCATGCGCTTTTCCCCGCGATTTCAAAGGCAAATACGAATCCCACGATCTTGAAGAACATGCATCGCTACCGCTCCCATAACTGCGGCGCGCTCCGCGCCTCGCACATCGGCGAAACCGTCCGGCTTTCGGGCTGGTGCCACCGCATCCGCGACCACGGCGGTCTGCTTTTTATCGATCTGCGCGACCACTACGGTGTCACGCAGGTCGTGGCTGACCCGGATAGCCCCGCGTTCAAGATCGCCGAGAAGCTGCGCTCCGAATGGGTCGTGCGCGTGGACGGCAAGTTGCGCAAACGCCCGGACGGTACCGACAACAAGGATCTGCCGACCGGCGAGGTCGAGCTGTTCGCGACCGAGATCGAGGTGCTGGGTGCGGCCGGCGAATTGCCGGTGCCGGTGTTTGGCGATGCCGAATATCCGGAAGAACTGCGCCTGAAGTATCGCTTCCTCGATCTGCGCCGCGACCGCATCCACAACAACATCATGAAGCGCGGGCAGATCATCGATAGCCTGCGCCGCCGCATGAAGGAGCAGGGCTTCTTCGAATTCCAGACGCCGATCTTGACGGCGTCGTCACCCGAGGGTGCCCGCGACTTCCTCGTGCCGTCGCGGCTGCATCCGGGCAAGTTCTACGCGCTGCCGCAGGCGCCGCAGCAGTTCAAACAGCTCCTGATGATCTCGGGATTCGATCGCTACTTCCAGATCGCGCCGTGCTTCCGCGACGAAGACGCGCGCGCCGACCGCTCGCCCGGTGAATTCTATCAGCTCGATATCGAGATGAGCTTTGTAACACAGCAGGACGTGTTCGATGCGGTCGAGCCGGTGATGCGCGGCGTGTTCGAGGAATTTGCGAACGGCAAGCCGGTGACGCCGAAGTTTCCGATGATCCCGTATGCGGAAGCGCTCCGGAAATACGGCTCGGACAAACCCGACCTCCGCAACCCGATCGAGATGCAGAATGTCACCGGGCATTTCAAAGGCTCGGGTTTCAAGATTTTCGCAGGCATGATCGAACAAGACTCGCAGGTCGAAGTCTGGGCGATCCCGGTGAAGACCGGAGGCAACCGCGCCTTCTGCGACCGCATGAACTCGTGGGCGCAAGGCGAAGGACAAAAGGGTCTCGGCTATATCTTCTGGCGCGAAGGCGAGGAAGGTGGCGCGGGTCCGATTGCGAAGAACATCGGCGTCGAACGCACGAGCGCGATCCGCGATCAGCTCGGCCTCGCCATCGGCGACGCCGCGTTCTTCATCGCTGGAAAGCCCAAGGACTTCGTGAAGTTCGCAGGCCCCGCGCGCACCAAGGTCGGCGAAGAACTGAATCTCATTGCGAAAGATCGCTTCGACTTCTGCTGGATCGTCGATTTCCCGATGTTCGAGTGGAGCGAAGAAGAAAAGAAAATCGACTTCTCGCACAACCCGTTCTCCATGCCGAACATGGACCCGGAAGAATTCCTCGCGCTCAAGAACGACGACAACGACAAGATCCTCGGCATGAAGGCGATTCAGTACGACATCGTCTGCAACGGCATCGAGCTCTCGTCGGGCGCGATCCGTAACCATCGCCCGGAAGTCATGAAGAAGGCTTTCGCGATTGCGGGCTATGGCGAGGATGTGCTGGAAGCGAAGTTCGGCGGCATGCTCCGCGCGCTTTCTTACGGCGCACCGCCGCACGGCGGCATCGCGCCGGGTGTGGATC
The DNA here is from genome assembly GCA_021730825.1 of Hyphomicrobiales bacterium. Lineage (GTDB taxonomy): Bacteria > Pseudomonadota > Alphaproteobacteria > Rhizobiales > Xanthobacteraceae. The sequence goes on along the minus strand of JAKFYO010000256.1, from coordinate 1,649 downwards.
GCATTGTCATGCTTCTCTGCGGCGAAGAGAACCTCCGCGAAGTCGTGCCGTTCCCGATGAACCAGCGCGCCGAAGACCTGCTGATGGGGGCGCCATCGGAAGTGACCACCAAGCAGCTTCGCGAACTGCATATCCGGCTGTCCTTGCCGGACAATAAATAATGGAACGTTCCGCGAGCGGTCTGTCGGGGCAGGGTGCGGCCTCCCTCGGCACGACCAACAATTTTGTGCTTGCGAAGCTGCGCGACAACGGAAAGTTTTCCGGTGCGATCCTCGATCTCGGCGCCGGCACCGGCTACTTCACGCGGCTGCTTTCTTCAGAGCGTGAGAAGTCCGGCAAGAAACCCGGCGAGGGCCTGAAGGCTTGCGACATCGCGGGCGGTGCGTTCAAGGCCGACGGCGTCGAATTCAAGGAATGTGACGCGAATGACGGTCTGCCTTATGCGGACGGCGAGTTCGATGCGGTCGTCGCAATCGAAGTCTTCGAGCACACGCGCGCGCCCTACGACGTGATCGCGGAAGTCCATCGCGTGCTCAAGCCCGGCGGCTTGCTGATCTTCTCCGTACCCAATCCCGGCCATGCGCTTTCGCGTGTGAAGTTTCTGTTCAGCGGCCACTTCCACATGTTTCCCTCGCCCAGCATCAAGCCGGAGAACGGCGGCCGCATCTCGGGCCATATCGCGGCGCTGCCGTACCAGTATTGGAATTACGGCCTGCGCCGCGCTGGCTTCAAGAATATCGAGCTGCACCGCGACCGCGCCAAGCGCAGTGCGTCGATGATCGCGGCCCTGATCTGGCCGTTCACGAAGCTTGCGACTTCCCGCCATGTCGCGCGCATCGCGCGGCGCGAGCCGCCGCTTTACGCGGAAACGCATGAAGTCGCGCGCGCCGCGAATTCGTGGGAGGCTCTGACCTCCCGCAGTCTCGTGATGGTCGCGGCGAAGGCTTGATACGCATGCACAACCGCAGAATCGCAGTCATCGGTCTAGGCTATGTCGGTCTTCCGGTCGCGGTCGCGTTCTCGCGCGGCGGCTCTGAGGTGATCGGCTTCGACATCGACAAGGGCCGCGTTGATGAGTTGCGCGCGGGCAAGGACCGCACCAAGGAAGTCGATACGGCGGAGCTGAAAAACCCCAGGCTGAAGATCACGAATACTATCGCCGATCTGAAAGCCGCGGATTTCTTTATTGTAACCGTTCCGACGCCGATCGATATTGCGAACCGCCCTGATTTACGCGCCGTCATCTCCGCGAGCGAGACGGTGGGAAGTGCGCTCAAGAAAGGCGATATCGTCGTTTATGAATCAACGGTCTATCCGGGCGCAACCGAAGAAGTCTGCCTTCCGATCCTGGAGCAGAAGTCCGGGCTGAAGGGCGGCAAGGATTTCAAGCTCGGCTACTCGCCGGAGCGCATCAATCCGGGCGACGCCAAGCATCGCTTCGAGACCATTATCAAGGTTGTTTCCGCACAGGACGCCGAAAGTCTCGGCATCGTCGCGGATGTCTATGGCTCGGTGGTGACCGCGGGCATCCATCGCGCGCCTTCGATCAAGGTGGCGGAGGCCGCGAAAGTGATCGAAATCACGCAGCGCGATCTCAACGTCGCCTTCATTAACGAGCTGTCCTCGCTCTTTCGCAAGCTCGATATCGA
>JAKFYO010000340.1 GCA_021730825.1 Hyphomicrobiales bacterium | reverse complement strand
CCATCGATCTCACCTGTGTTGCCGGCGGCTAGCTGCGCCAGTGACTGCCTTCTCGGGCATCCCGAAACAAGAATCCGTAATTTCCCGTCCCAAGTTTAATCACATCTCCGTCAGCGATTTTTGCCGAATCCCGGGCCACCCCGTTGATCAGAATCGGATTCGGCTGATCGCGATAGTCTTTCGAGCGGTTCACAATATGAAACGAACCGTCCAGCGCCACGGTGATAAGTGCGTGATGCCTGGAAACCGTAAGCTCCTGCACATCCGTCACAATATCATTGTCCCGCTCCCGGCCGATGGCAATGCGCGACTTATAGATCGGGACCGTGCCCGGCTCACCGTTGAATTCCAGCCACGCAAGCGGCGTGGGCGGGCCGATGACGGTCGGTGACGCTTGCGCGGCAATAGGGGCCGCGCCGGGGTCGGCCTTGGTCGGCGGCTCCTGGCTGATGATTTGTGGCGTGGGACCCGGCCGTGGCGGATCGGCATTTTTTCCGGGCTTGCCTCTTCGCGCCGAACGCCACGCAAGCCCGGAGATGAGAAATCCGAACAAGAGAATCGCGATGCCCGCAAAGATGGCCGCAGTGCGCACAATATCTTCCGTGAGCCATGCCAGCACCGTATTGAGATAGCCCTCAGCCCCCATCGGCGTCACCGGTTCGTTGCCGGTACCGGGGTTGGCAACGCCCGCGCGCAGCAGCGCCGTGAACGACGTTACCGCGCCTTGCGGATGGCGAAGCGATATCTGCAAGGCCGGCGGCACGCCGCGCGCAAGTGCTTCGGCCTCGATGATGACGCCCGCATGCAGGCGCGCCAGAAACTCGTTGCGATTTCTGGGCGTGAGTGCGCGCTGCGCAGCCGGCGCCTCGAAGAAAAAGCCGCGCGTATCGGCGCTCAGCCGCCGCAGCGATTGCAGATCGCGCTGGTCGGCCTGTTTCTCGTAATAGCCGATCGTGACGATGCGGACATTCAGGCGGTTGGCTTCCTGCGCTACCTGATTATGCCGGTAGGCCGTGTCGTCGAACTTGCCGTGGGAGGCAATCACGAGAACCTTTCGCGTAGCCTCGAGTTGACCGAGCCTTTGCACCGCTTCGAGTGTCAGCCGGTAAAGCTCACTCGTGGAATTGCCGGGACGGATTTTATCGAGGGCGGCCGCGACCGCTTTTCCATCCGAAGTGAAATCCTGAAGAACTTCGAGCTTCGAATCGAACGCGGCAACTGCCACGCGTTGCTTTGGCGCCACCTGAAAGAATAATTCCGCGAGATCCTGCGTCGAACGACGGATGCTTTGCGCGCGCTCGGCATTGCTCCGGTCGACAAGCAGCAAATAGGCGGTCTCGTCCTCTTCATGCATATAAGGACGGAACGAAGCGCTCCAGACGTTCGCGGGATTGTCCCGCTCCGTGATTTCGATTCCGGTGACCGCGATGTTGTCGACATAGCGAACATCGCAACGGATCGTCGGGCGCGGACCAGCCCGATTGCCTTTGCAGGACACCGTTCCATCAGGAACGCCGCGCAACAGGCGGATGTTCTCGATCACTGTCGCGATGTTATCGCGAACATTCGTTGCAGGCGTGAACGGTACCGGCTGCGATAACGCGAATTGCGAACCCACCGGAAATCCGAGCCAGACACCCGCAACGAGTGCCAGCAGGAGCTTCCGGCAGCGAGCGCTCACATTCTACCCCACTCGCCGCTCTTGAAGCGCCAGCGGATCATGAAAATCTGAATGAGTCCGAGGACCGAGATAAATGAAAGCAGGAAAACGCAGCCGAAGTGAATCGTGAAGAGAAGATAATTCTCCGATGTATGAAGCTGCGAGCGCGGGCGCGTGAAATCGAGCACCCCCCACCACACCAGTGCGAGCACAATCACGAATTCCACGATGGAGAAGAAGAAGAAGTACGCGAAAGGCCAGTCTCGCTCCCAGCGGAATTGCTGCGCATAAAAATAAATCGGGTCCATCACGAGACCGACAAGCAGAATCAGCGAAAGAATCTGGAATGGCAAAATGTCATAGTGCCAGCCGATATACGGCAGCACGGGACTGCGCGGTCCGGCGACATAAAGCGAAAACAGAAACGTAATCGGCACGCCGACCCAGAGAAAAAGCAGAATTCTGGTCAACCAGCGGCCTTTTAACGTCGGTACCATTGCAGCCCCCTACGATCCTTATTTCGATGCAACGACACCGGAAGACTTACGGCTTCGCGTTCGTGCACCATTTGATCCATTGCGAGAACGAGCGCAGCGGCCCGAACAGCGAAACATTCGGTGCGCCGAGCACCGCCATATGATCGACCGAGCGGAGCGCCGAGTATTGCATGCCGAGAAAAGTATCGACTCCAGGCTGCGGACCGCCGAGCGTAATCTGCCCCGCTGCATAGGCGCGCCCGCTGCCGTTTCGCAGCCCCGCGATTTCAAAATCGGGAGTGACGCTGATGCCGCCGGGCTTGCCGCCACCAACGCCCAAAGTTCGTAGCAATTTGTAGGTCTCTGCGAGATCGCGCAGGAGCGGCGAATGCGTGATATCGCCGATCAATCCCGTGCAATCGAGTACGAAGTCCGCGACGACTTCGACTGGCGGCTGGTTGCGCTGTGGCTTCAGCCGCATCTGAATCTTCGGGCCCTGATCGGTCTTCACGAGCTCCAGCGTTTCGAAGTGACCGAACACCGGCTTGTACCAGCCGTCGCCTACCCCAAGCTGAATGATGTTGCGCCAGTCGCGGCGGTCGGCAGTCGTCGTGCCGCCCAGCGCTTCGTAAATCTTCACGCGTTCTTCGGGACTTGCGCGCTCGGTTTCGCGCAGCAGCTGGCCGCCCCAGCAGGCTTTTGGCCAGTTGAAGGCCTGATTTTCGATGTGGTTGTAAACGTAACGCTGCGCGCGCTTGTAACGATACCCTTCGTTCTTGGCGATCGGATTGCGCATCTGATGAACGATGGTGATGTTCTTGTTCTTGCTGCGCGCTTCGTACAGCCGCTGAATAATACGCGAGGCGACGATACCGCGGCCGCGGACAACAACGGTTGCCGGCATCGGATTCTGCTCGATCGAACGATAGACGACCTCGTGATTTTCGTAAGCGTTGAAGACGCGCGCCTCCTCGGGAAAACGCGCCTTGAAAGCTTGCAGATCTTCGGTGAAGCGGGTTGCCGGATAACCGGTCGAGATATGCAGGAACTTCCCGATCATGATACGCTCGCGCAGGCCGCCGCGCGCCTGATCCTCCGGCACCCGGAATGCAACTGCGTAGCGCTCGTCGTTGGTCTTGCGAATGCCGAGCACGCGGCCCGACACGAACATTTCGCGCCAGCCGATACGCTGCGCTTCTTTGTCGATCGACTTGAACACTTCGCCGGAACGCGGCGTGAAAGTCTGTGCAAGCGAGGCTTCGCCGAAGACCTGAAAGATATGCTTCAGCCCGCCGAAGCGGAATTCCTTCAAATCCTTCCATGTTTCCCGGCTCGCATAACCGGGAAAACCCCAGATATTGTCCGGAGTCGACTGCGAGTTGGAGCGTAGCCGTTCATGGGGAGGAATCTGCGAATTGCGGCAGAGACGTTGATAGTTCGCGTAAGGAATAACGTCGTCGCCGATCGCGCGAATGTCGCTCTTGGCGACGCCAAAAATCCGCAGGTGATCGGCCCACACAAAGCTGCCGAGACCGGCTCCGACCGACAGATACGTGGACTCGCCCGCGAAATACTCGCTGGCCTTGATCTCGGTCGAAGATACGATTTCGCTTTTGAAGACATTGCGAGGGAAGCGCATTTCGTCCGGCGCATTTGGAGCATTCAGCGCGACTTCGATCGATTGACCGCGCGGTGCCGCGGCGGGAGCGCCAGCCGAACCGCTCGCAAGCGCGCGGGTCGCATTGTCCTGCGGAACGTTTACGCGCGTCTCGCCGATTGCCGACTGCGCGACGAGATGAATCTCGAACTGCGCGATCCGCACCGGAAGCGCACCGTCCCACGGCGACTGATCGACCTCGGCATCGCCGATATACGTGTGGTTCGTGCTGCCGCGGTCGGCGACCGCAATCCCGTCTTCGCGCAAGAGCAGCCACGCATGACGTTTCGATACTTCCGGCGTGTCGAGCACGATCTGGTTTTCAGACGCGCGTCCGATGGAATAGTCGCCGATCTCCGGCAACGAGATTCGTTCGACGCGCTTCAGGGGGCCGTCACCGCGCTGGTAGATATCGAGCAGGATCGGAAATCTGATCATGTTGCTTGTCGCGCCTCAGCGTTTCTTGCGTGCAATTTCGGTGACGCCTTCGGTAAGCCGGTGGCCGCACCACCGGCAGTTACCGTGCGGATCGTAGGGATTGAGCAGCCGGCAGGTGTGATTGTGGCACCGGCTCGCCTTCATGTCGGGTAACATAATGTCCACTGGCACGCCGCCGACACTCACGACATCGAGAGGACGCAGATCGAGCTGCATGCCGTTGCCGACCTGGGTGTGATTGTTCACGATCACGGGAGCCTTGGCATCGGCCGCCGATTTTACGACGCCGAGCTTGCCGCCGGCATGAATGACGGCGATCAGATTTTCGCCCTCCAGCCGCTGGCGCCCGATGATGTCCTGAAAATTCGTGCCTGGCGTCATCGGCGCTTCCTCGAAACGGATGCCGTTAGAGCTTTTCACGCAAAGCAGCAGCGTCTCGCCGATCGGAAAGAGTTTCTGCTCGCCGCCGACGCGGATTGCCGCGTAAAACGCGGTTGGAATGTTCGGATCGCGCTTTGCGCGTGCAACCCGGAATTGATGGCCGCGAACTTCGAACTGATCGCCGTCATTAAACGCGAGCGCTTCCCCGGTCTTCATCATGCGGCCGTTATAGAAAGTGCCGTTCGTGCTTTTGTCGGTGATCTGCAAGCGGCCATTGCTCAGGTCGATTGTCGTGTGGACGCGCGAAACCGTCTGATCGTTCGGCTCGTGGCCGATACGGATGCTGTTTCCGGTGCCCCGGCCGATCTTGAGCGGCAGCTTGTGGCGGCCCTGGGTCCGGGCGCCGCCCTTGATCATCTCGACGTCGACGAAATCGTCCATGCTATTCGCTTCAAGTTGGCCGAAGGGACGACGATTCCCGTCCGGCAGGTTTCTTCGCCCGTGGCGTGCAAGAGCTAGGGGGTGGTCTTGGAACAAAGAATAGTCCCGCCGGACCCGAAAAAGCCAGACGCCGAAGGGTTATCCGCCGATAGTCCGATGCACTCCCCAGCCCATCCGCCAGCGCCAAGCCAGTTTGCGTCAGGCTCATCCGCCTCGCCAGTCGAAACTTTGTGATAGGAAACCGCTAACGCACGGGTGCCACTGGGCCCCTTCCTGCGCGTATCAGCTTCATGACGGCGTCGATCATCCGGGCCTGTGCGCCGGTATCGTCGTTGTCCACAACCTCGATATTCACGTAAGGCAGGCTTTGCCGGACCGCGTAGTTCGACATCGAACAGTCGTTCCGCTCGACATGCTCGTACAGAACGTGAATGCCCTCGGCGTTCAGGGCATGGACAAAGCGAACCAGCCGGTCATCCGACCCCGAAGGCAACGCCGACGCGACATATATAAGTGTGTCGTTCGGCGACTTTGCGCGAATGGGCCGGGCGGCGGGGAACTCGGTGATGTTCGAGTCCGGTTTACGCTCGATGCCGATGGATACGTTGCCTTTGCTCTTTTCTTCGTCCAGTTCCGGCACGAGGTCGTAGCCCTCCTTGTTGGTGTGAAGCGCAATGACCGGCTGTCCCGTTTTATGCCAGCGCATGAAGCGCCGGGTAAATTCCGGCGAGCGCGCAAGCTGCAAACGGCATTTGCTTTCTCCGCGTATCTGAAAGTTTCGGTTCGGGTCCTGCTTGCGCTTTCCGATCCGGTTGTAGCGATCGTGGTTGCGCTCCACAGCGACAACCGTGCCGCCATATCTGAGCACGCCATAAACCGCTGAATCGAATGCGACATCCTCGTCGTCATGCGGCACCGCCCAAAGCGGCCCGTTCGGGTTCTTTCTGTTCTGGATGATCTGCAACACCCAGTTCAGCCGGCCTTCGGAAAAAACTTCTAGCCGCAGACACAGATCGCGCGAGCTGAGCGCCTTGCGGTTGCGCACAAAATCGCCGTCCTCATCGAACACCTGATCCGGATCGAGGCACTCTCTTGCCTTGGTCTGCACCGGAGCCGCGGGCGCACCCTGCCCGATCGCGTGTTCCGCCACAGGCAGCATCACGACAAGGAACAAAAAGAATGCAACGGGAAGCGTGATTCTCATGCTGAGCGAGACTATCACTCCCGGCCTTGCATGACCGGGGGGCGAACGCCTATGTTCCCTGCATCCGAGGGGTGCCCAAAATGGGCTGAGATGGCGTTAAGCCAAACCCTTTGAACCTGATCCGATTAAGATCGGCGGAGGGACGGTAGATGCAGAAAACAGCCGTGCAGGAAATGACCGCAGTTACGCTCACCGTGAACGGCGAGCAAAAATCTTTGCGTGCAGCGACGCCGCGCGAGTTACTCGCGGAACTCGAACTCGAGGGCGAGTTTTTCGCAATCGCCGTGAACCGGCGCGTTATCGCGAAAGCCCGCTGGAACGAGCGCGTGCTCGCGGACGGCGACAGTGTTGAAATCGTAACTCCCCGGCAAGGCGGCTGAACATGCTCGAACTCTATGGACAGAAATTCTCCTCGCGCCTGCTGATCGGCACCGCGCGCTACCCTTCGCTTACCGTGATGCAGGAAGCGG
>JAKFYO010000357.1 GCA_021730825.1 Hyphomicrobiales bacterium | reverse complement strand
TCGCCGACTTTTGAAACAGGAATGCGAATCCCCAGATTGCGGCGCAGGCGAGGAGCAGAAGATCGGCGCGGATACGGGTCATTGTATATTTGCTTGGCCCGCCTACGTTGCTACGCAACTTCGGCGTGGCAGCCTTCGCGCCTCAAGCTGGTTCGCCGAGCCGAAGCGCCGAAAGCCGAAGGCTTGAGGCGCGAAGGCTGGTGGAGCCGAGGGGAGTTGAACCCCTGACCTCTGCAGTGCGATTGCAGCGCTCTCCCAACTGAGCTACGGCCCCGGTCCGGCGAGGCGGCATCTAGGGCGGGGCTCGAAAGGGTGTCAAGAACCGCGTTAATCACGCGGTTTCCTATGCCTTCCTTTCAGCGTCCGGCACGGCTATCTAGGGCCGGATTTCGCGCGGAGCTTGTCACTTATGAACCCGTTTCTCTGGCTGCTGGACACCGTCATCACACTCTACATCTGGGTGCTGATCGCATCGGCGGTCTTGTCCTGGCTCGTCGCCTTCAATGTGGTGAACCCCTACAACAACGTGGTCCGCACGATCTCCGGTGCGCTTTACCAACTTACCGAGCCGCTGCTGCGCCCGATCCGGAATGTGCTGCCTAACCTCGGCGGCCTCGATATTTCGCCGGTCATTCTCATTCTCATTCTGATGTTCATCCGCCAGACCGTGTTCTGGCTGTTCACGCGGTGAATTCAGCCGTGCGCCCTCCTTGGCGCGCGGTGGCTGGCGGCGTTCTTCTGGACTTGCGCGTAACGCCCAAGAGTGGGCGCGATGCCATCGACGGCATCGAACAGATGTCCGATGGGCAGACCGTGCTGAAATTGCGTGTGCGTGCGTTGCCCACCGATGGCGAAGCGAACGAGGCCGTCGCTGCGCTGATTGCAAAATCGTTGAAATTTCCGAAATCAAAAATCACACTTGAGCGCGGCGGCGCCTCGCGTGTTAAAAGCCTGCGGCTTGCCGGAGACGCGAAAGCGATTACGGCGGCGCTGGAAACGATCACGAAGGCAAAAACGTGAGCGCAAAGATTCTCGACGGAAAGACGATTGCAGACGAACTCCGCGCAAAGGTCGCGGCGGAAGCTGTAAAAATTTCCGCCAAGCTCGGCCGCAAGCCAGGTTTGGTGGCAGTGCTGGTCGGCGACGATCCCGCGAGCCAGGCTTATGTAAAAAGCAAAGGCAAGGCGACCGAGGAAGCCGGTATGGCTTCGTTCGAGCATCGCTTGCCGGAGAATACTTCCGAGAAAGATCTGCTCGCGCTGATCGCGAAGTTGAACGCCGATGACGCGGTGGACGGCATTCTGGTGCAGTTGCCGCTTCCGAAGCAGATCAATACTGCGCGCGTGATCGAAGCGGTCGATCCCGCAAAGGACGTCGACGGCTTTCACCCGATGAACGCGGGGAAACTTGCTACAGGCCTGCCTTCGCTCGTACCCGGCACGCCGCTCGGCTGCATCATCATGGCGAAGAAGGCGCACGGCTCGCTCGCCGGGTTAGACGCTGTCGTCGTCGGTCGCTCGAACATTGTCGGCAAGCCGCTCGCGCAGTTGTTGATTGCGGAAAGTGCCACGGTCACAGTCGCACATTCGAAGACAAAAGATTTAAAAGAAGTCTGCCGCCGCGCGGATATTCTCTTTGTCGCGATCGGCAAACCGGAATTCGTGAAAGCGGACTGGATCAAGCCGGGCGCGACGGTGATCGATGTCGGCATCAATCGCGTGCCGGGCGCCGACGGAAAAAACAAACTCGTCGGCGATGTCGCTTATCAAGAAGTAAGCAAAGTGGCGGGTTGGATCACGCCGGTGCCGGGCGGCGTCGGCCGCATGACGGTTGCGTGCTTGCTGGTGAATACGTTGCGCGCGGCAGCCGCACGTGCGGAGTTGCAGGCGCCAAACCTCTAGAGGCAAGAGTATGGTCACGGAATGCGAACTGTGCCTTCAAGCCGACGTGTTGCTCGAAGACGGTCACGCCTACGTTCGTTACGACAACAACAGCTTGTCGCGCGGCCATGTGATCGTCGTGACCAAGAGACACGTAGCGAGCTATTTTGAAATGACGGACGCCGAGAAATTTTCGGTCGTCGCATTGCTCGACCGCACAAAAGAAATGATCGATCGGCAGTTTGCGCCGGACGGATACAATATCGGCGCAAATATCGGGAAGGCGGCGGGCCAGAACCGCATGCATGTGCACGTTCATCTGATCCCGCGCTACAGCGGGGACGTTGCCGATCCGAGCGGCGGTATCAGAAGCGTGCTTGCTGAAAAGAAAAAGTAGAACGCCGGCGTTTTAGCGCGCCCAGCCGAAGGCGACTTTATCGAGTACCTTGGAGCCGAAGCGCTCGGTCGAGCGCGCAATCGGCTTTCCGCCGAGCGAGCGATAGAAATTCATCGCGGGTTCGTTGTCGGAAAGCGCCCACACCACGAGGCTCGATTGCCCCGACTGGATCAGGTCGCGCTTGGCGGTGGCAAAGAGGCGGCTGCCGAAACCGAGGCCCTGATATTCGGGCTTCAGGTAAAGCTCATAGACTTCGCCGGTGTAGGGCAAGCTCTTCGCGCGGTTGCGGCCGTAATTCGCGTAGCCCGCGACCTCGTCGCCGAAATTCAGAAGGATCACGCGGGAGCCGCGCCGGATTGCCGCATCCCACCAACTGGGTCCACGACGCTGCACGAGTTTCTCGAGTTCCGGCCCCGGGATCATGCCCCGGTAGGCGGAGGTCCAAGCCTCGTCATGGGTTTCCGCAAGCGCTACCGCGTCTTCGCTGCGCGCACGGCGGAGTTCGATCAGGACCGTACTCATGGCCCTAATCGAAACAGGGTGGCGGCCCCGTTTCAAGCACTTCGTTAATGAGAGGTTAACTTATCCGATAAAGCGCGGCGGATCGGCCACACTTCGCGGGGCCGATTGTCCCAAAATGAATCAGGCGGCGTTTTCGGCCTCGCGCTTGCGCTCTTCGCGCTTACGGTCGTTCGGATCGAGCATAATCTTACGGAGCCTGATCGATTTCGGCGTGATCTCGACCAGTTCGTCCTCGCCGATATAGGCGAGCGCTTTTTCCAGAGTCATTCTAATGGGCGGGGTCAGCCGCACCGCTTCGTCTTTCGACTGCGTGCGGATGTTGGTGAGCTTCTTGCCTTTCAAGACGTTCACTTCGAGATCGTTGTCGCGGGTGTGCTCGCCGACGATCATACCCCGATACACTTTCCAGCCCGGCTCGATCATCATCGGGCCGCGGTCCTCGAGATTCCAGAGCGCATAGGCGACCGCTTCGCCTTGTTCGTTCGAAATCAGCACGCCGTTGCGGCGGCCCGGAATGTCGCCCTTGTAGGGCGCGTATTCGTGGAAGATGCGGTTCAGAACAGCCGTGCCGCGCGTGTCGGTGAGCAATTCATTCTGGTAGCCCAAGAGGCCGCGCGTCGGAACGTGAAACACGAGACGCAGCCGATTGCCGCCGGACGGACGCATATCCATCATGTCGCCGCGGCGCTCGGACAATTTCTGCACCACGATGCCGGAATGCTCCTCGTCGACGTCGATCACGACCTCTTCGATCGGCTCCATCATTTCGCCGGTAGCGTCGTTCTTCGAAAGCACAACCTTGGGGCGTGCGACCGAAAGCTCGAAGCCTTCGCGGCGCATGGTTTCTATCAGAATGCCGAGCTGCAATTCGCCACGCCCTGCGACTTCATAAGAGTCCTTGCCGGAGCTTTCGGAAATCTTCAGCGCGATGTTGCCTTCAGCCTCGCGGAACAGACGGTCGCGGATCATGCGGCTCGTCACCTTGTCGCCTTCGGTGCCGGCGAGCGGGGAATCGTTGACGCGGAAGGTCATCGCGAGCGTCGGCGGATCGATCGGCTGTGCCGGGATCGGTGTCGTAATTTCCGGATGACAAAGGGTGTCGGCGACGTTGGCCTCGGTGAGGCCTGCGATTGCGACGATGTCGCCGGCGGATGCTTCATCGACCGGCTGGCGCTCAAGGCCACGGAAGGCGAGCACCTTGGTGATGCGGCCGTTTTCCAGAACCTTGCCGTCGCGCGAAAGCACTTTCACGCTCTGGTTCGGCTTCACCGAACCGGCGGTGATGCGGCCAGTAAGAATACGTCCCAGATACGGGTTTGCTTCCAGAATGGTCGCTAGCATCTTGAATTCGCCCGGCTCGACGGTCGGTGCGGGTACGTGTTTGACGACGAGATCAAACAGCGGCGTCATCGAATCCTTCGGGCCTTCGAGCGAAGGCGCCATCCAGCCTTCCTTCGCCGAGCCGTAAAGGATCGGGAAGTCGAGTTGCTCTTCGGTGGCGTCCAATGCCGCGAACAGATCGAACACTTCGGAGGCGACGATGCTTGCGCGCGCGTCCGGTCGGTCCACCTTGTTGATCGCAACGATCGGGCGAAGGCCCATCTTCAGCGCCTTCGAGACCACGAACTTGGTCTGCGGCAGCGGACCTTCGGCGGCGTCGACCAGCACGATCACGCCATCGACCATGTTTAGAATGCGCTCGACCTCGCCGCCGAAATCGGCGTGGCCCGGCGTATCGACGATGTTGATACGGATGTCGTTCCAGAGGATCGAGGTCGCCTTGGCGAGAATCGTAATGCCGCGTTCGCGCTCGAGGTCATTCGAGTCCATCGCGCGTTCGGCGACTTTCTCGTTGGAGCGGAAGGTGCCTGCCTGCTGCAGGAGACGATCGACCAGCGTGGTTTTGCCATGGTCGACGTGCGCGATGATCGCGATGTTACGAAGTTGCATTATTTTTACGTCCGGAAAATGCGTCGCGGGCCCAATCGGCCCGCGGATTCGCGCCCGTATATAGGGGCCGATAGCCCCTTGGCAACCGGAGGCTATTAACCGAGCCGCCGCCGCCAGGGGCCGTCATAATCCTTGGGGCGGGCCGCGCGGACCATCATCATCTCACCGAGGTTTTCGGCGGTCAGGAGCCCGATCAGGCGGTCGGAAGCGTCAGTCGCGCCAATCGCCGGCGCGCGGCTTTCCTGCAGAAGCTTGATCGCGCTCTCGAGCGTCGCGCGGGCGGAGACGGTGGGAACTTCGCCCTCGGTCGCTTCCAGCACCGGGCACATCGGGCCTTTCTCTTTCAATGCCCTGATCATGGCGTCGCGGGTGAGTACGCCGCGCAGCTTCCCCGCGCCGTCGATGATCGGGAAATCCTTCTGCGTGGTCTGGATCAGCGCATTCGTCGCTTCATCCACGGTGGATTGCGTAGTGAGCGTGCGAAACTGCGTGATCATCGCGTCCGACACAAGCGCGCCACGCGAGACATCGCGCAGTTGCGCGTGACCTGCCTCGGCGGAGGCCGCGAGAAACACGAAGACTGCGATCACGATCAGCATGGGGTTCGTAAAGATGCCGAGGATTCCGAACAGCACCGCGAAGCCCTGACCGACCATCGCCGCCAGTTCGGTAGCGCGGCCAAAAGAAAAGCGCGTGGCGAGAAGCGCGCGCAGCACCCGGCCGCCATCCATCGGGAACGCGGGAATGAGATTGAACAGCACGAGAAAGATGTTCGCGCCGGCGAGCTTCACGATCATCGAAGTCTTCGGGTCTTCGATTTTTGCGAGAGATTGCACGTCCATCGTCGTCAAGCCGAGATAAAGGATCAACGCCGCGGCAATCACGACGTTCACCAAGGGGCCTGCGATCGCGACGATGAATTCCTGTGAAGGCTTTTCCGGAATGCGCTCCAGCGAGGCGATGCCGCCGAAGGGCCACAGCGTGATGTCCGGCGTTCTCACGCCGAAATAGCGCGCGGCGAAGACATGCCCGAACTCATGCAGCAATACACAAAAGAACAAGAGCGAGACGAAGATGACGCCTTCCGTTGCCGCGGCCGCGCCGCCTTCGCGGTAATAGGCGAACCAGATCCAGACGAGGAACAAAAGAAACGTGACGTGGATGCGGACGGCGGTGCCGGCAACGCGGGCGACTGTCAGCGACCAGAGCATGACGAAATCCTCTACGGGCTTCGCCTAAGATAGGGTGGTTTAGGCTCGGCGCAATCAGCCTGCGATTTTGCGGCCGAGCTTATAGATGCCGAAGCCGATCAGCGCGCCGAGGGCGGCACTCAGGCCGAGCACGATGTTGCCTTCGCTGCCCGGATTTTCCGGCGCGCCCCAATAAGCAAACAGGATCAGAAGCATCGTGCCGCTCAGGATCGCGCCGATAAGAATACCGACGAGCGCGACGAGGATTCCGATAATCTTGCGCGCGGTCATTTATTTCTTCCGGTTGCGGCTGGCTAACGTGCGAAGCCGCAGCGCGTTCAGCTTGATGAAGCCTTGCGCGTCCTTCTGGTCGTAGGCGCCCTTGTCGTCCTCGAAGGTCACAAGCGTCGAAGAATAAAGCGACTTCGGCGACGAGCGGCCTGCCATCAAGACGTTGCCTTTATAGAGCTTCAACGTGACTTCGCCTTCGACGTGCTCCTGGCTCTTGTCGATCAGCGCCTGCAGCATCTCGCGCTCCGGCGAGAACCAGAAGCCGTTGTAAATCAGCTCGGCATAGCGCGGCATGATTTCGTCTTTGAGGTGCGCGGCACCGCGATCGAGCGTGATACTCTCGATTGCGCGATGTGCGGCTAATAAAATCGTGCCGCCCGGCGTTTCATAGACGCCGCGCGATTTCATGCCGACGAAACGGTTCTCGACCAGATCGAGGCGGCCGATGCCGTTGTCGTGGCCGAGTTCGTTGAGCTTGGTCAGGAGCGAAGCAGGCGAAAGCTTT
>JAKFYO010000318.1 GCA_021730825.1 Hyphomicrobiales bacterium | reverse complement strand
CGCGATGTTCGCGCGCTCGACGCCCTCGACGAGCACCTTCACGGTGCCGTCCGGCAATTTCAGAAGCTGCAACACGGACGCGAGCGTGCCGACCTTGAAGATCGCATCGGCCTTCGGCTCGTCGTCGCTCGCATTCATCTGGGTCGCGAGGAGAATATAGGTGTCGTTCTTCATCACCTCTTCGAGCGCGCGGATGGATTTCTCGCGGCCGACGAAGAGCGGCACGATCATGTGGGGAAACACCACGATGTCGCGCAGCGGGAGAACGGGATAGTTCTGGCTCTGGCCTGGAACTAACGGGGGACGCGGCTTCTGGGCGGTCATTTCGGCCCTTTCTTCGGCTCCGGGAAAGGATTCTGCCCTCGGGTAGTGAACAGTGACTTACGGGCGATTCCTGCCGGAATCTTGTTCGGCATCATAAGTAGCAATGAACCATAGGGGTTCAAGTGCCCGAAAATGCAGGTTTCAGGCCATTTCCCCCGCTTTTTCAGGGTTTTTGGCTAACGTCTGCTACCAAAGACAAACGGGGCCCACTGGGCCCCGTTCCTTGGAACTTGTGTCAGTACAATCAGGCACTGGCAGGAGCTGCCTGTTCGCCACCGCGATCCGAGTAGGTATAGAGCGGACGCGCGCCGCCCTCGACCACTTCGCGAGAGATCACGACCTCTTCCACGCCCTCGAGGCTCGGCAGGTCGAACATGGTCTCCAAAAGTATGCCTTCCATGATCGAGCGCAGGCCACGCGCACCCGTCTTGCGTTCGATCGCCTTGCGGGCAATCGCGCCGAGCGCTTCCTCGTGGATCGTGAGGTGGACGTTCTCCATCTCGAACAGACGCTGATACTGCTTCACGAGCGCGTTCTTCGGCTCCATGAGGATCTTCTTGAGCGCATCCTCATCGAGGTCGCCGAGTGTCGCGAGCACCGGCAGACGGCCGATGAATTCCGGGATCAGGCCATACTTCAGCAAATCTTCCGGCTCGACATTGCGGAACACTTCGCCGGGCTTGCGGTCTTCCGGCGAGCGTACCGCGGCGCCGAAGCCGATCGAGGTGCCCTGGCCGCGCGACGTGATGATTTTGTCGAGGCCGCCAAAGGCGCCGCCGCAGATGAAGAGGATGTTCGTGGTGTCGACTTGCAGGAATTCCTGCTGCGGATGCTTGCGGCCGCCCTGCGGAGGCACGGAGGCCACAGTGCCTTCCATGATCTTCAGCAGTGCCTGCTGCACGCCCTCGCCCGAGACGTCGCGGGTGATCGACGGATTGTCGGATTTGCGGGAAATTTTGTCGATTTCGTCGATATAGACGATGCCGCGCTGCGCACGCTCGACGTTGTAATCGGCCGACTGCAACAGCTTCAGGATGATGTTTTCGACGTCCTCGCCTACGTAACCGGCTTCGGTCAGCGTCGTCGCGTCCGCCATCGTGAACGGCACATCCAGGATGCGCGCGAGCGTCTGCGCAAGCAGCGTCTTGCCCGAACCGGTGGGCCCGATCAGCAGGATGTTCGATTTCGCGAGTTCGACATCGTTGTGCTTGGTCGCGTGGTTCAGGCGCTTGTAGTGGTTGTGAACCGCGACCGAGAGCACCTTCTTCGCCTGGTCCTGCCCGATGACGTAGTCGTCGAGGACCTTGCGGATTTCCTTCGGCGTGGGGATGCCGTCACGCGACTTCACCAGCGAGGACTTGTTTTCCTCACGGATGATGTCCATGCACAACTCGACGCATTCATCGCAGATGAACACGGTCGGGCCTGCAATCAGCTTGCGGACCTCGTGCTGGCTTTTGCCGCAAAAAGAGCAGTACAGGGTGCTCTTGGATTCGCCGCCGGCCTTACTCATTCCACTTCTCCGTTCCTTCGCAGCCGGTGCATCCTGCCCCCGCCGCGCTGTCCCGGTCCGAATTCTGGGCCGGGGTAGTTCGAGAATCTCGTCCCACCCTGCATTGCAGCAGCGAAGCACGCTACTGCGCGGATGATCAAGGTTTGCTTAACCTTAGCGGGACGGCCCTCCACGATTCGTAGATGACGATTGTACGACCCAAATCCTATCCAAACGCTACCGGAACCCCGGACTCGCGCGCCCTGTGGACGGTGCAATCCGTATGCCGGGAAATGTGTCCCACAGGCCACGTTGCGACGATCCGCCGCCCGGATGGGCTGAAAACGGCTCGTTGATAAGACTTTGGCTGGTGGGAGAAGTTCCAATCGGGATGAAGGCGGGTCCGCGTGGTCTGCCTCCCGCATATGCGTTATCTTTTCCGCGGTTCAAGGCACGAGGAAAACGGTAGTCATGTCCGGCAACGAAACCCGTATTAAACGGCAAGGCGAAACCGGAAGCGGCGAGGCCCTGGATGACATCTCGACCCAGTTAATCCGGGACAAGTCTAATCAGGTGGTGGGCAGGCTCACCGTGATGGAAGGTCCCGGCGCCGGGAATTCGGTCAACATCTTCACCGGCACCAACCAGATCGGCCGCGGCGAAGACATGCGGGTCCAAATCGCCTTCGGCGACGACACCATCTCGCGCCAGCAGCACGCGGTGATCACCTTTGACGCGAAGAACCTCGAAGTCCGCATCTATGACGGCGGCAAGCCGGGCGGCTTATGGGTCAACGGCAGCCAGATCACGTCCGATCATGCCGTTAAATTCGGCGATCTCATCAAACTGGGCGAAACCACGCTGAAGCTCGAACAGCCCTGAAAATCAGGCCGCGTTCCGGAATTTGAAATTCACGCCGTTCAGCGAGACCGTATCGCCGTTCTTCAAGATCGCGCGCTCCTGCTCCACGCCGTTGACGGTAATCGGATTGGGCTCCGAGCGTGTCGCAGTGAGGTTCGTAATCTCGTAGGTACCGTCGCCGAGTTGCTTGAGGCGCGCATGACCGCGCGAAACCCGCACGTCGTTCACGCGAATGCCATCTTCCTTGTGCCGGCCGATGACGACATCCGGGCTGTTGACGGCGACCTTGCCGATTGCATGCTCGAAGTCGAGTGCCGCACCCTCCACTTTCGCGCGCGTTGGAACGACCTCGCCGGCCTGCTCGGCCTTGGGTAAGTCCGGCGCGGCCGGAACGCTGACTTCCACTTTTACTTCTTCGCGCGTCTGCGTTGCGGCTTCGCCAAAATACCATTGCGCCAGTTTGGATAGCGGCGCCGTGATCGCGGTCGATACCAGCGCGACCAGAATGAGCGCGGTGAAGGTGCTTTGTCCGAACACGCCGCGCTCATAGAGCAGCGTGACTACGACGATCTCCATCAAGCCCTTGCACTGCATCAGCGTGCCGAGCGTGATCGAAAACGGCAGCGACTGTCCGGACATGTAAGCCGGTACCGTCACGCCGAGGAATTTTCCGGAGATGCACACCATCATCGCGACCGCGAAGACGAACCACATTTCCGAATTGCCGAATTCGAATTTGGTCTTGAGGCCGGTTGCGAGGAAGAAGAAAGGCAATAGGAGCAGGCTAACGGGAACGTCGAAGCGGTCCTGCGCCATGTGGCGCAACTTCTCCGGCATCAACAGGCCGAGCAGGAACGCCCCGAACACCGCATGCAGCCCAGTCAATTCGGTGATCGCCGAGCAAAGAAAGACGGCAATAATCACCGCCGACATCAACAGACGTTCCGGCGAATTCTGTTTGATCAGACTCTCTAGCAGCGGGTTGATGGCATAATAGATAAGCAAGCCCACCACGATGCCGCCGCCGATTGCGAACAGGAATGCAATCAATGTGGTAAGGCTCACGAACGACTGCGTAGCAATACCGAGCGGCGCGAGCGGCAGGATCAGTGCAAGCGAAAGCCACAACAAACCGTCATCCACACCGCCGACGGCAAGCGCGACCGTGCCGATGGGCTTCTGATTGAAGCCGAGTTCGCGCAACACAATCACGAGTACCGGAAGCGCCGTCACGGCCATGCAGAGCCCGAACGCAATTGCATAGAGTAGGTTGCCGCGCATGCCGACGACTGTGCTGCCCGCGACCGTGCTGTAGTAACCGGCGATGACGAATGCCGTGATGCCGCCTAGAATCCACGGCGTGAAGACGCCGGTGACGCCGATCTTCAGGATCATTCCGGCTGCATTGTTGACGATCGAGCGGTCAGCTTCGCAGCCTGCGAGAAACACGAACAGTACGACCGCGACCTGCGCGAGCGTGCCGACACCGAGCTTCACCGCAGGCGGGCCGAAAAGATATTTGAACGCATCCGGTGCGACGTAACCGAAGATGGATTCGCCGAGCAGGATGCCGACGAAAATCTGGATGATGGCGAGCGGAAATGCGCGGCGCAGGCCTAGGTAGCGCCACAGCACCAGCGGAATGCCCACCACCACGAGGATCTGCAACAGCAGAATGAATTTCGGGTCTTTGTAATTTAGAAGTTCAGCCCACACGCCCGCCGCCCCGCGCTCTACTTCGCTCGGATGCTAATCGCATAAGAAAACGCCGCCAAGGCTTGGCGGCGTCTGATCGCGTAATTTTGCAAGGGAAAGAAGCGGTTACGAAGCTTTCGAGAGCGGCACTTCGTCGGTCGGACGCTTATCGATCACCTTATCGACGAGACCGAACTCGGCTGCCATTTCGGAAGTCATGAACTTGTCACGCTCGAGCGCGTCCTCGATGACCTTCAGCGGTTGGCCGGTGTGCTTCACGTAGATTTCGTTGAGCCGCTTCTTGAGGTTCAGGATTTCCTGCGCGTGCAACATGATGTCGGTCGCCTGTCCCTGGAATCCGCCTGACGGCTGGTGAACCATGATGCGCGCATTCGGCAGCGCGAAGCGCTGGCCCTTCTCGCCGGCGGCAAGAAGCAGCGAGCCCATCGAAGCCGCCTGACCGGTGCAGAGCGTCGAGACCGGCGGACGGATGAACTGCATGGTGTCGTAGATCGCCATGCCCGATGTCACCACGCCACCCGGCGAGTTGATGTACATCGAGATTTCCTTTTTCGGATTTTCCGCTTCGAGGAAAAGCAGCTGCGCGACCACGAGCGTCGACATACCGTCCTCGATCGGGCCGGTGATGAAGATGATCCGCTCCTTCAGCAGGCGCGAGAAGATGTCATAGGCGCGTTCGCCGCGGTTGGTCTGCTCGACCACCATCGGGACTAAGTTCATGTAGGTTTCGACCGGATCGCGCATCGTCTTCTCCTAGATATCTTCCACTCGAATCGGTTGCCCGGAATTTAGCGTGAGCCCGGATCGAGTGGGTTAATCCGAAGCCCTACTTTTTCGCTTTCTTGTTCTTCCCGATCTTGGGCCGGGAAGTGGTTTCCTCGTCATCCGCGAGCAGTTCGTCGCGGCTGACCTGCTTTTCGCTGACATCCGCAAGCTCGAGGATGAAGTCGATAACCTTGTCCTCGAACAGAGGCGCGCGGATGCCCGCAAGCGCCTGCGGGTTCTTCCGGAACATGTCCCAGACCTGCTGTTCCTGGCCGGGATACTGACGGGCCTGCTCCACAATGGCCCGGGTGATCTCGTCTTCGGAGACCTGGATATTGTTCTTCTCACCCAGTTCCGCAATGGCGAGACCCAGACGAACGCGGCGGTCGGCAATGCGCTGATATTCCGTCTTCGCTTCTTCTTCCGTGGTGTCTTCGTCGGCCCAGGTGCTCTTGCGGTTCGCGAGATCGTTGTTCACGGCCTTCCAGACGGTGTCGAATTCCTGCTCGACGAGCGATGGCGGCGCCTGGAATTTCAATTCGCCATCCAGCGCGTCCAGGAGCGAGCGCTTCGCTTTGGTGCGCGAGACATGTTTGAAGTCGCGCGAGATGCGGTCGCGCACATCGTCTCTGAGCTTCGCGAGATTTTCCGCGCCGACGCTTTTTGCGAACTCTTCGTCGATCACCGTCTTCTTCGGTTTCTCGATCTTTTTCACCTTGATCGCGAAGACCGCGTCTTTGCCGGCGAGGTCCGGCGCGCCGTATTCTTCCGGGAACTTGACCTTTACGTCTTTCGCGTCGCCGGCAGCGACACCGATAAGCTGGTCTTCAAAGCCCGGAATGAAGGTGTTGGAGCCGAGCACGAGCGGCGCGTCTTCTGCGGCACCGCCGTCGAACGGCACGCCATCGATTGCGCCCTTGAAGTCGATCGTAACCTGATCGCCCTTCTCGGCCTTGCCCTGCTTTTCTTCGAACTGCTGGTTCGCTTCGGCGATTTTGCTCAACGCCTGATCGATATCGGCATCGGTCGTTTCGGTGACCGGACGCGTAACCTTGACCTTCTTGAAGTCCGGAAACTCGATCTTGGGCAGAATTTCCATTGCGACCTTGAAGGAAAGATCGCTCTTGCCCTCGATCAGTTGCTTCACCGAGGCTTCGTCTTCCGCCGCCAAAGTTACCTTCGGCTCCATCGCGAGCTTGAACTTGCCGTCGTCCACGATCTTCTGGTTCGAGTCGTTGACCGCCTGCTGGATCACTTCGCTCATCACGGACTTGCCGTAGACGCGCTTCAGGTGGCTCATCGGCACCTTGCCGGGGCGGAAGCCTGCGATGTTCACGCGGCCTTTGATTTCATCGAGCTTCGCGTTCACGCGCTGATCGAGATCGGCCGCCGCTACCAGAACTTCGTATTCGCGCTTCAGGCCCTCGGAGAGGGTTTCCTTCACTTGCATCTTCGTCAAAGCCTTCGTTTTTGATTGCCGTCAGAATGCACAAACTGGTGCGGGTGGAGGGATTTGAACCCCCACGCCTTGCGGCGCTGGAACCTAAATCCAGTGCGTCTGCCAGTTCCGCCACACCCGCGGGGAAGTGCTCGGGGG